>SBGI01000306.1 GCA_006227015.1 Gammaproteobacteria bacterium | reverse complement strand
CCAAGTGGTGGAATTGGTAGACACGCTATCTTGAGGGGGTAGTGGCGTAAGCCGTGCCGGTTCAAGTCCGGCCTTGGGCACCATCTCAACATCCAGCAGTATCCAGGGATGTGCATAACACCCCGGTTTTCCGGGGTTTTTTGTGTCCTGTGTGTCCGTTGCAGTCCAAAGGGGTCTACTGGAATCTGGTGCTATCAGGTGCTACATTTGGTGCTATCTCGGTTCAATTTTGAATTGGTAGCACCAAATGTCTCTCACGGATGCACAGATCAGGCAGGCCAAACCCCAGGCGAAGGACTACTGGTTGTCTGATGAAAAGGGCCTTCGGCTCTTGATTAAGACAAACGGGTCTAAATACTGGCGGCTCAAGTACCGCTTTCTCAATAAGCAGAAAACGCTTGCTCTGGGCGTCTATCCGGTTGTCTCCCTGAAAGAAGCACGCGAAGCAGTGCTTGTGGCAAAGCGTCAGCTGGCCAAGAGTGTTGATCCTGGTCTAATGAGGCAGCAGGAGAAGCAGGGAGTTCGCCTGAATGCGGAAAACAGCTTCGCTGCATTGGCCAAGGAGTGGTGGGAGCATCAGAAAGGAACATGGAAGGAGGATCATGCTAATCGTGTTTGGGGGCGGATAGAGCATGACGTGCTCCCATATCTCGGTAGCCAGCCTATTGCTGATATACAGCCTCAGGCCATCATTTTAGTGATCAGAAAAATCGAGAGCAGGGATGCGCTGGATGTGGCTGCCAGAGTTCTTCAGGATATTCGTCGTATTTGCCGATATGCCGTTCAGACGGGCAGACTGATTCAAAACCCAGCTGCTGATCTCACTGGTGTTCTTAAAGGGCGAAAGACTACCCACAGGGACTCGCTGCCAAGGGAGGAGTTACCAGGTTTCCTCCAGGCATTGGATGGCTACCAAGAGCAGGGTAGGCTGTTGACGAAGTTGGCTATCCAGCTGCTGGTGCTGACCTTCGTTCGTTCAGGAGAGTTGCGTGGTGCCAAGTGGGAGGAATTTGACCTTACGGGAAAGGTCTGGCGTATTCCCGCAGAGCGGATGAAAATGAAAACAGACCACTTGGTCCCACTCTCATCTCAGGCTCTAAAGACAATTGATCAGATTCGATTGATAACCGGTCAGTATGATTTGGTTTTCCCCTCAGAAAGAAATCGCAACCAGCCAATGAGTGATAATACTATGCGACGGGCCATCTTCAGATTGGGTTACGAAGGCAACACACCCGGTAAGAGTAAAGCCGTACCTCATGGTTTTCGTGCAACTGCATCTTCCATTCTCAACGAAGAAGGTTTTAATCCTGATGCCATTGAGAGGCAATTATCCCACCAGGAGCGCAACGGGGTAAGGGCCGCCTACATACACCATGCTCGCTACTTGGAAGACCGTGTAAAGATGATGCAATGGTGGGGAGACTACCTTGACAAGCAAAAAGCCGGCACAAAAAATGTGTCGATCAGCCAAACCGCTTGAGCAAAATAAATTAGGGTTTCGCTTGGGTGGGCAGGGCGGTGGAGCAGAGAAGTAAAATCGAGAGGAAAGGTTGCACTTCTTATTATTGACAACGACAGTAAATCAAAGACGACCAAGCATCGTGGGCATATCAATTTCCTCCCAATTGGGGCTCTGCTTCTCGTGCTGAAAGGCTACGCACCTCCCCTCCCTGGACCTAATACTTAGCTCTTCTGGGGCATCGCAAAAATAGACCTTTTCGCTACAGGTGTTGCAGAATCTAACCTTTGGATCATATGTCGGTGTCAAGTCACCCCACTTTTTAGGGCACTTAAATTTCCAGGACACTTTTTCGCAAGCAATTAAAACGGGCATCAGCAACTCCATAGAAAAATAAAGCAAACATAAAGCGAATCTGGGTAGCCCCCTACTCCCTTGCCACTACCGTATTGTAGAGTCCGTAATGCGAGAGCCCCTCGTGGCTCTCGATGCCGGTGTAGCGTAGCGAGGCATCCTCGTAGCGCCTAAAGGCAAAAACAGCCTGGTTCATCTGCTCGGTGTTGAACACCTTCAACCGCACCAACAGATGAAAATCCTTCACCGTCAAGCCGGTGACAGTAAGGAACAACTCGGGCTCGAGTTTGGTGATGACATCCTGAAGGGTGTTTTCGCGAAAATCCGTCAGATACATGAACGCGGGAATACGCGTTGCGAACTTAATCAGCTTCTCCTGAACCAGCTTACGCTTGGACTTGTACTCTTTCTCTTCCGCGGTAAGTTCCTTTTTCTCTTTGGACGTTAGGTCTCTATCCTTGGCCTTGTTCTTGAGATCTTTGACCTTCTCGCTCTTGTTGATGATGGTCTCGATAATGTTGTCGCCCAAGGAACGCCATCCTTCGATTCGTTCCACGGCGGCCATTGCTTCTGGATTATCGAACACGCGCCGGAGCGTGTCGTTGTCCACATTCACCAGCAAGGCACTCTCCCACTTACGCGCCAGGAGCGTTGCGGACGTGCCCGCCATCGCGATGTCGAGAATACCGCCCGCATCGATTTGCGTCATGTTGGCGCCGTCGTAGGCCAGCACAGGCAGGAACGAGACGAGGTCCTTAACAGCATTTTCCGGATTCGATTCATTAGGCGATAACCCCATCCCATACTCCGAAACCTGCCGCAGTGCTCGCGTGGGTGCAAAGTCGAATACAAAACAAATAGGCTTGAGAATATCTTCTGCGTTCGGGTCATCGCCATTCGGGTTCTTGATCACCCAGGGCGACTGCACCCGGAACGCCGCCTGAAAGTAGGTCTCCGGTGACTTGAGGTTGCGCAGCATCAGGATAGATGACCACTGCGGCACCGTAACTCCGGTGGTGAGCTTGCCGCACGACAATGTGATGGTCTTGGTATCGAAGCCACTACCTATAGCCTTGCGAACAGGTGGCAAGGCATCCAGGCCAATGCCCGCCGATGCCCCGGCTGCCACAACCACAGCATAGTCGTGCCAGAAGGTGTTGTGTTTTTCCGCCAGCAGGTTGGCCATCGCATGGCAGGCTGCGACGTTGGGCAGGAACCAGAACGAGTGTTGCAGGTACGGCAGCAGGCGCACATCTGAGTAAGGGAATGGTGGCCGCGTACCCGTTTTCAGATACTCGACCGATTGGGGTGCGTAACCGCCCCTAATAATGTCCAACCACTTCTGCACATCGCTCTTGTGCTTGAACTGCGCCATGACCCCTTCGCCCGCCGCCTCGAAGAACGCATTGAGATCGAACTCGTCGAACTCTCCACCGCTGGCAATCGCCAGTAGTTCATCCGGCATCTGGTAGGTCAACAGCCGCATCTGTGGTAGTCCAGCGTAGGGATTACGCTGACCAGGATTCTTCCTCGCAAATGCCTCCTTGGCACGCTGCTCATCGGTATAAGTCCAGTTAAAAA
>SBGI01000056.1 GCA_006227015.1 Gammaproteobacteria bacterium | reverse complement strand
GATGACCCGAAAAGCTGGCCCGGAGACTCCGGTAAAGTCGGCGGTAGTGGAGCCTGGACAGTGGGTGTTTACGATGCAAAGACTGACACCATTCTGATCGGTACCAGTAATGCTGCACCGGACTTCTACAGTGAAGGCCGAAAGGGCGACAACCTGTATACGGCTACCATTCTGGCCCTGGAAGGCAAGACCGGTAAGCTGAAATGGCATCATCAGGAAGTGCCGAATGATAGCTGGGATTACGATTCCGCCTACGAAATCATGACTATTGAACACAAGGGCAAGGAACTGCTGGTTCACCTTAACAAGGGTGGTTATGTATCGGTGCTCGATAAAGCGACAGGCAAACCCTACAACATCTGGAAGTTTGCCAAAATCGCCAATTGGGTAGATTCTGTTGATCCCAAAACCGGCGAGCTGATTGGTCGTAAAGACCCGGTTCCTGGTCAGGAAGATATCTTCTGTCCTTCAGTGCTGGGTGCACGCAGTTGGAACCAGGCAGCCTACAACCCTAAATCAAAGCTCTGGTATTCCAATGGCTGGGAGTTCTGTAACCGTGTTGTTCCCGCTGCACAGGATCCGGAAAAACTGGGTTGGGCTGGCGTGTATTTCGGCGTGTCCAAACTGGAGCTGATTCCACCTCCTGGTGAAGAAACCGGTTCATCTCGACTGGATGCCCGTGACCCCATTACAGGTGAAGTCAAGTGGAGCATTGATTACCCGGTTCCGGGTATGGGTTCCGTGTTGACCACTGGCGGCGGCCTGGTCTTTAACGGCGATGCAACTGGCATCTACAAAGCCTATGACGCTGACAACGGTAAGGAGCTGTGGAGCTTCAATGCGGGCTCTGGCTTCCGTTCCGGTCCAATCAGCTATGCAGTGGATGGGAAACAATACATCCTGGTCCCCAGCGGCCTGGGTGGTTTGGCACTTGGCTTTGCCACTGGTGCATTCCCGAGTCTCGTTGGCCTGCCTGGTGGCGCGGCGTTGATCGCATTTACCCTGGAAGACTGATTGTTGCACTACCTGAAGGGGGGCAAAGCCCCCCTTTTCTACCGAAGTATATGATGAGGTTGATTAATGATTGTTCAAAAAAGTGGCCAGGGTAATAAGTGGCACATACCCGGAGTAGGTGTAGTGGGTAAAATGAACAGTGCAGTACGCCTGTGCCTGTGGTTGGCGTTGCTCGTGTTGGGATTCAGTGGCGGATCAGTGATGGCCGGTGGTATGCCCGATGATGCTGCAGATGCCCCGCTAGGTGAGTCAGAAGTAGCCAGGATTCTTGCCTCGCCAGAGGCGGCAGCAGCGGGAGAAGGCCTCTTTAATCAGGTCTGTGTCTACTGTCACGGCGCAAAGGGTATTGGCGGCAAGGCACGCAAAATGCAGTGCCGGACCTATGACCCCAATTATCTGTTCAATACCATTGCGAATGGCAAGAAACGGGGTGCGTTTGTAATGCCATCCTGGAAGCAAAGCTATGACGATAAAACCATGTGGGAATTGGCCTCCTACATCATGACGTTAAAAGACCTGGAACACTGCCAGTGATGGACAGTCATACCCAGAGAGCTTTTAAGAAATGACTAAATGGGGGGGTGTACTATGAGCAGAGGAAAGTTATCGACTTGTCTGGGACTGTTATTGATATTAATGACAATGGCTGTGCCGACGATAGCGGGAACACTCGAAGAAATAAAACATAGAAATGTTTTTAAAATCTGCGTAAACAGACACGCCCTCCCTTTTTCTTCGTCTGACGGACCGATGCCTGGTGCACATGTCGAGATGGCGCAGTTGGTGGCCAGAGAGTTGGGCGTCTCACTTGATTTTTCCTGGGTGACCTTTCGTCATCGGGCCAAATACAACCAGTGCGATGCCTTTATGGGCGTGGCGGTTCTTGGCGATGGAGAAGGCTTTGTAAAGAAAACCCAGCCATACCTCAATGTAAAGATGTACGTGGTTTCCAAGCCCGGCTTACAAATTAGCCGCCTTGAAGATCTGGATGGCTTGAAAGTCGCAACACCGAGTGCCTCACTTGCTCACACTGTGTTGGTGAAAAGACCAGAAGTGCAGCTGTTTGTCAGCATGGTGGAGGATCATCAGATGCTTGATGCGGTTGTGAACGGCACTGTCGATGCAGCAGTTGTCGCCAATACAGGCATTGGTTGGTACGAGAAAACCCACCCCGGTGTGGAGTTTTCCCTGACATCCGCTGAATTCATTCACACGTTTAACGGCTACCCCATGGGAATCGGCTTAAGAAAATCAGATCAGGCCATGGTTGAGAGGGCCAATGAAATTCTCGCTAAGTTGACCAAAAGCGGTGAGCTGGAAGAAATTTTTAAAAAATACGGCATTGATAAAAAATAACAACACAAAGGCTGCACACGTAGCTATCAAGCCGGATTGAAAATGTTTTTATGTTTTTCCACCATTACCTCCCTAACGCGCCTTAAGTTTTTTTGAGGCGCATTTTTTTTATATGGGTAGGAGGTTTTGTGTTGGCACTATCATCCGATGGCAGTAGAAGCTACCGACTTTTGAATACTATTGATTTATGGCAGATAGCGTATGATTTCCCATAATATTAGCTGATGAGACTTGTTGAGCAGAATGCAGAGTCAGCCTTATTCAGGCACTAAATAACAACAATAATTTGACGGGTGGGGTGGAGATCAAAGCGATAAGTGCTAGAGGTGGCGAGGGCTACACCATTATCGCCATTACTCCCTAGTAAACGTCCATAGGATATGGCGATAGGTGAGTGCTTCTGAGCTGTAGTCAAACAATGAAGCAACCCCACAAGAGAAATTTGCTGCCATGTTCCAATGGACCCAAGCACTTATGGTAATGTTTCATGGCCCAGCGGGTGGCATTGATACACGGGTTAACCCTGATGGAGAAGATGGTTTCAGGGTTTTTAGAAGCGGGCTTTTTGCGGAAAGCCGTTTAGACAGTTTTAGACAGGGTAGTAATAATGAAACATATACAAAAATGGTTGGTTATCTTTGGGTTGGCGCTTTGTTGCCAGCAGGCGCTGGCCTTTTCTCTATTTGACGGCGTCGATTTTAATCTCTTTGGTAGCGATGAAGATGACGCTGTTGTTCTGTGGCAATCGGGTCCAAATCAGTATTTCAAGCTTGCGCCCCAGGATGATAAGAGCATTGGGGAAAATGACCACCCTGTCGATGTCAATGAAAGTGTCATTGAGCTCGGGTTGGGGTTGATCAGGTTTAAGGGTCGAGACACCGATCCCTTTAAATCTCTGAAACCGGTGTTTGATGACAAGCAGATCAATTCCATGGCCATGTATATTGCCCAGGGACTCAAAAATGCCACGGCAAAGCAGGATATTATCTTTGTAATGGAGAAAGCCCAACAGAAGCTGTTGGGCTTAAAAACAGACTCTTACTTTGTGGCGGGGGA
>SBGI01000320.1 GCA_006227015.1 Gammaproteobacteria bacterium | reverse complement strand
CGGAATGCCCAGGTGGTGAAATTGGTAGACACGCCAGCTTCAGGTGCTGGTCCTCGCAAGGGGGTGGAGGTTCAAGTCCTCTCCTGGGCACCACTATATAAAACGCACACCTCTCAGCCCCTTAACTACAGCATCCCTCAGAGCACCGACCTCCTGCAACTATCCAAATGTAGCCTAAAATGTAGCCTATATTTATGGTGACCAGAGGGGTGTGGGTGCCTTCCGATACGTTAATAGAAACCCTAGATATACAAAACAGCTTAAATAACGAATATACCTATAACCCGCTGAAAGCAATCTTTGCTATGAGGGTTGTCAAGATTCAACATCTGATAGATTATTAAGACGCTTACCAGAGATAGAGTGCTTTAGTAATGACGGGTTCTACCCCGTTTCCACGGACGGTTTAAAAGCGCCTGAAAAGGCCTTATCACGCTTGGCGACTCTCCGCCGCATTCGAGGATTATGGAAACGCTCGATATAGTCAAACAAATCGGCTTTGGCCTCATCGAGTGTGCGGTAACTTGTCCGGTTAGTACGCTCCCGTTTGAGCATCCCAAAGAAGCCTTCGCAGGCCGCATTGTCACCGCAGTGACCCACCGCACTCATGGAACAAACAAGCGTGTTTCGCTCCAGGAAGTGCAGATAATCACTACTGCGAAACTGGCTACCCCGGTCTGAGTGCAGAATCACAGACCAGCCCCCTCGACGTTGCCAGACTGCCATCTCAACGGCTCGAATCACCATCTGACGGTCTTGCCTGTGATGCATTGACCAACCGATCACCAACTTGCTGAACAGGTCAAAGACAACGCAAAGATACAGCTTGCCTTCCGACGTCTTCAGCTCGGTGATGTCAGTGACCCACTTGGTCTCGGGTTCCAGTGCCGTAAAATCACGTTCCAGCAGATTCTGAGCCACAGACGGCGGCACACCTGGCTGACCACGTCGACCCCGTTTCTTCCTCCGAGGCCAGCCCTGAAGCCCCCCAGCCGCCATCAACCGAGCAACACGGTTCTTACTGATGGTTTCACCTTCATTCAGCAGGTCCTCGTGCATGCGCGGGGCGCCAATAGCCCCCCGGCTGTCCTCGTGGATCTCACGAATGCGTCCCAGTAGTCGTGCGTTGTCGATTTGCCGATGGCTAGGAGATCGACCCTCCCAAGCGTAATACGCACTGGGCGAGACGTTAAGACACCGGCACATCATGCGGACAGGAAACTCACCGCGACAACGTTGAATCGCCTGATACCTCAGGACGACTCCCTGGCAAAGAACGTTGCCGCTTCGCGTAAAAAATCCCGCTCTTTCTTCACGCGGGCCAGTTCACGCTTGAGCTGCGCCACCTCCTCATCCTTGGGGTTACCTGTACCACCAAAAGCCTGACGGGTTTGCTCAACAGCGCCTCGCTTGAACTCGGGGCTGTACTTTCTTCTCTTCGACATAAACACTCCTTTTGCCCATTATCGGGCTTCTTTGAAGTGTCCGTAAAATCGGGGTAGAACCCGATGACATGGTGTGCACACTGCAAAAAAACACTTTATACAAACGGCCTTTTCTTAATACAAACTAAGAGACAGATAGAGAACCAACAACAACACGACCCAAATCACCACGCTACCTGTAGGCCAGGTTCGGGCAAGGATGCCTTGGGGACCATGATGCCGAGTGATGTAATCCACAACCCAGTCAAACAGGCTCTTTGCGGTGGCACGCACTGCTCCGTTAACGGCAATGACGGCACCAGTTACCCTCGCCAAGGCGGCGGGTGCCAGGCGGCGGTATGTCCACTCGGCATCCAGATTCACCGATGGCAGTTCCGGCGGGTACATATGTCTCATGTTAAGCCAGACAAAGGCCAGTGCCGAGAAACACAGCAACTGGGTCTGGGCCAGCACGTGAGTGGCGTCATAGGGGTTGTAGCCAGTGTCATAGGGCAGCAGCTGGTAGAGCACTTCCGGGAATACGCCAATGGTGATACACAGTGCCGCGGCAATGGTCATGGCCAGCAGCATGTTAGCCGGAGGCTCTGAGGTGCGAATACCGGAATCGTGGGCAAAAAATGCAAAATAGGGAATCTTGATACCGGCATGGTGGAACACCCCTGCGGAAGCAAACAGCAGCATCAACCAGATCCACGGGTAATCATTTTCCAGCGCTGCGCTCATCACCATAGATTTGCTGACAAAGCCGCTGAACAGCGGGAACGCGGAAATGGAGGCAGCACCGATAATACAGAGCACCGTGGTCTTCGGCATACTCTTGTAGAGCCCGCCCAGTTCCGACCCATTGATCCGCCCGGTCATGTGTAATACGGCCCCCATGGACATAAACAACAGTCCCTTAAAAATCACATCAGTAAAAGCATGGGCCACCGCGCCGTTAATGGACAGTGCTGTACCAATTCCCACGCCCACCACCATGAAGCCGAGCTGGTTGATCAGGCTGTAGGCCAAAACCCGGCGAAGGTCGTTTTCAATCACTGCGTAGAAAATCGGGAAGCAGGTCATGGCCGCACCGATATAAACCAACAACTCGGTACCCGGATAGCCCCTGGCCAGCGCATAAACGGCCACCTTGGTAGTGAAGGCGCTGAGGAATACCGTCCCGGTAGGTGTTGACTCGGGGTAGGCATCCGTCAGCCAGTTATGGAAGAACGGGAACGCACATTTAATACCGAACGCCAGGAATATCAGCCAGCCATACACTCCCTGCAAGCCAATCTCGCCAAACGACAGGGATTCGGCCTGCCGGCTGTAGAGAATGATCCCCCCCAGCAACAACAGGCCGGACAGCACCTGGATAATCAGGTAGCGCATACCGGCACGATAGGAGCGCTCCGAACGGCGCGCCCAAACAAGGAATACCGAAGTTAATGCCAGCAGTTCCCAGAAAACAAACAGGGTGAGCAGGTCACCGGCGAAAACTGCCCCCAGGGCACTGCCCGCATAAAACAGCGCCGCACCCTGCTGCATGCGGTCCCGCACATGCAGAGAATAAATAATGGCAATCAGCGCGGCGATGTGGAACAGGTAACCAAACAGAATACTGAGCCGGTCCACCTGGTGAATGATGAGCTGAAAATCGAGGAAAGATATCTGCCAGTAACTCCCCGCCGGGGTCAGCCACAGGTTGACGGCACTGACCACTGGAATCAGCAGCATCAGTACGGTTCGCGGTGTGCCGTTCAACAGTAGCGCCAGAGCCCCTGCAAGAAAGAAGAACAGAAAAGGAGGCAGCTCAATGGGCATCATCAGCCTGCCCTCCTCGCTTTAGTTCGCCCCGATCTGCGGCCTGTTCACGGCGTAGGTAGTAGTCCTCATCCCGCATCAGGAATGTGCGCATCCACTTGGCTACCAGCACCAACAACAGACAACCCACAAAGCCGTAAAGGGCGTAAAAGCCCCAAAGATTTTCCCAGGAATGGTAAATATGGCGGTG
>SBGI01000116.1 GCA_006227015.1 Gammaproteobacteria bacterium | reverse complement strand
AGTACCTGTCCAAAATGCTGGAAATCGGCCTCGGCGGATCAACGTTCTCTTTTCGCAAGTTTGTTTATCTGTTTGAAGATGTCACAAGCCGGGGGCTGGATTTCAGCCAACGCTTTGAAACCATGTTCGGATTTCTTAAAAAAGATAAACAGCAGATGTCGGTGAGTGAGCAACTGCCGGACATCAGTAAGCTACAGGCCCCCTATTGTGAACCCCTGGACGGCCGCTTGGCGGTTTGCGATGGTGGTTACAAAAACCTGGTCTTTCTCGCCGACAACTAGTCGATGCGCTCGGCGGCACCGTGTTCGATCACGCGGGAGGGTTTTGCGGTCAGTACACGGCAGGCGGTGAGCATATTGATGAGCGCCTGCCCCATATGCTGTTCAGCCATCGCCAGCTCGCGGCCAACAATCATCTCCCGTTCCTGATTGCTGAGGTTGGCAGGGTCTGTTCCTAATTGCTGGTCGATACGCGACATGAGTTGCGCAATCAATTGCTCTGCGTCTTCCCGGGACTGATACATCTCGAATGGTGCATTTTTCATCATGGAGGGCAGGTCGCGCATGGCCTGAACAGTAGCCTTGGTATTGCGCACAGCCAGTCTTGCCGGGAGCATGGAAAGGCTAAAGCCTGCAGAGAATAGTTGAGAAATCATCAAGTGAACCCATTGAGTGACTCGGGGTTTTCAGGGTAGCGCAGTGTCCCCGCTGCGTCGAGCTTGATGGAGGGTAATTCTTAAAGAGATGGGACCCCGCCGGCGAGTTTGGTCGTCGGCAGGGTATAGATGGCCTAGGCGATGGTGGACGCCACGGCAATTAGCACAAACATCACGCCAATTCCCATCAACATCAATTTGCCGACTCTACCCAAGGTTGCAGTATCTTCTGCGAGCATCGTTATCTACCTCCTAAAAAGTTGGAAGCAAAAGGATAAAATTCTGTCTTTGAGTCAGTATTGATTCAGATCAACTGGATTGATTGGCAAGTGCCAGCAGTTCCCTGGCATGGTCGCGGCTGGTGTCGGTGATGGAGGCGCCGCCCAGCATGCGCGCAATTTCTTCGATGCGTTCAGGCTCCGCAAGCGGTTGAATATCGCTGTGGGCGGTGTTTTGTCCGGTTTGTTTGCTGACCCGTAGCTGGTGGTGAGCGCAGGCGGCAACCTGTGGCTGGTGGGTAACACAGATGACCTGGCCACGGTTTCCCAGTTCTCGCAGCAGCTCTCCCACCACATTGGCAGTGGCACCACCAATGCCGACATCCACTTCATCAAATACCAGCGTCGGGATAGTGGCGTGACGGGCAGCGATCACCTGGATGGCCAGGCTGATGCGGGACAGCTCGCCACCGGAGGCAATTTTTGACAGCGGTTTTGGTTCTGTTCCGGGGTTGGTGGCGATCAAAAACTCGACGCTTTCCAGGCCGTGGGCCGAGGGTTTGTCCGGATTGCCGGGGTGTAACTCCACTGCAAAACGGGCACCTTTCATGGACAAGGATGTGAACTGTTGTTCAATCTGAGCGGAAAGCTGCGTGGCGGCTGCCCTGCGCTGCTTGCTCAGTGCTTGTGCCTGTTGCTGGTATTGCGCCATCAGCTGGTCGACCTGCTGTTGCAGTGTCTCCAGGCTCTCTGCGCCGCCGGTCAGATCATCCAGTTCCTGTTGCAGCTCTGTTTGCTTGTCCGGTAGCTGTTCGGCATGGATGCGGTGCTTGCGAGCCAATTGATAGATGGCGCTGAGTCGGTCTTCGATATCCTGAAGTTGTTCCGGGTCCAGTTCAAAGCCTTCCAGGTGGTGTTGGACCTCTCGACCCGCTTCCTCTACTTCTATCAGTGCGCTATTCAGCAGTTTTTCTGCTTCGAGTAACCCTTGGGGCTTGTTTGGCATCGTGCTCAACAGCTGTACAGCACGGTTCAGTCCATCCTGAAGGTTGAAGGTATCGCCCTCACGGCATAATTCGATCAGGGCGTGACTGTCTTTCAGAATGGATTCGGCATTGGCCAGGAGCTGCTGTTGTTCCTCAAGTCGGGCCAGTTCGTCCTCAGCCAGACCCAGCTCTTCAAATTCCTGGAGCTGAAACTGTAACAATGCCTTGCGGGCGTTCAGCTCATCACTGGCGTTGGTGAGCTGTTGCAGCTGCTGGTTGAGACGACTCCACTGTTGCTGGCTGTTGCGAACCGACGCGGCCAGCTCGCTGCTGCCGGCGTAGGCATCCAGAATCTGGCGATGGCTGTCTTTGCGCAATAGGGACTGATGTTCGTGTTGGCTGTGAATATCAATCAACATTTCGCCCAGCTCTCGCAGTTGCTGCATCGTTACCGACTGGCCATTGATGTAACCCCGGGAGCGGCCTTCCCGGGTGATCACCCG
The DNA here is from genome assembly GCA_006227015.1 of Gammaproteobacteria bacterium. The sequence continues at coordinate 1,081 of SBGI01000116.1, read as the reverse complement.
CCGCAGCAGGCATTCGTCGTTGTCAGCGGCAAAATCATTTTCCGCGAGCCAGTGTTGGGCTTCGGAAGACTGTGAAATATCAAACAGGGCTGCCACCTCTGCCCGCTCCTGTCCCTCGCGAATGCGGTCAGTGTCGGCTCGATCCCCGAGGGCCATGGCCAGCGCATCAAGCACCAGGGATTTCCCGGCACCGGTTTCACCGGTCAGCGCCGACATGCCGGTGCTGAAATCCACTTCCAGAGATTCCACCAGAGTGAAATTGTTGACGCTAAGGCTGGTGAGCAAGGGCAGTTCCGAGTCAGTGTTGCGATTTGCACGAAGGCTAATGGTATACAGAATTTTTAGGTGCGTCTGCCCTTGAAACTAGATGTTCAGACCCAATATAGCCGGTGAACCAAAGTCCAGAGGGGGATCGTTGCGTGTCGACAGAAGAACAGAATTCGCAGGAACCGGAACAACAGCAGCCGGAGGCGGAACAGACTGCCGATGCTCAGCCGGAGGAAACTCAGGCTGAAGAGGGCCAGGAGCAGAGTATGGAACAGGTATTGGCCGATCTGGCTGACGCGAAGGACCATGTTCTGCGCACCCAGGCGGAGATGCAGAACCTGCGTCGCCGTATGGAGCGGGATGTGGAAAATGCCCACAAATATGCGCTGGAGAAGTTCGTCGGTGAGCTGTTGCCCGTGGTTGACAACCTGGAGCGAGCCATTGGCGCCATCGATAGCACTAATGAAGAATTCAAGGCTGTTGGCGAAGGTATCGAGCTGACGCTGAAGAACTTTCTGGATGTCCTCGGGCGCTTCAAGGTCGATACGCTGGACCCGAAAGGTGAATCCTTCGACCCTGAACTGCATCAGGCCATGAGCATGTTGGAGATGCAGGAAGTGAAGCCCAATACCGTAGTGGATGTATTCCAGAAAGGTTACACCCTGAATGGACGTTTAGTACGTCCGGCGATGGTGGTGGTTTCCAAGGCAGCAACGGCACAGGCAAATACTGACGGCGAGGGTTGAAATCCCGGAAAGCGGGCCAATATACACAACCAGAAGCCAATTTTTTAACAGATTGATTTAACCCGGAG
>SBGI01000206.1 GCA_006227015.1 Gammaproteobacteria bacterium | reverse complement strand
CTTTAACAATATCGGCAAAGAAAAGGACTACAAAATGTTTGCCGATATGTCTTTGATGCTACAAGTCTCCAAGGCGGTCTGTAACGGTTTTGAGGTTGGGCTGTTATATGAACTAAATTTGGTTGATGAAGCCCAAAAGCTTCTTGATGATCACTTCGCCGATGCCATTAATTATACTATCCCACCCGATATGGTTATTACGGGCTTTCGTACACGCGCTCGCCTCGCCTTCCTCAAGGGAGAATTGGAAACCGCCTATACCCACCTCGAAGAGGGAGAAGTTGCCGGTATCAACTGGACTCTGCCTCGACTCGTCAAAGAGATGCGCTGGGAAAGAGTTCGCTTTGCGCTGTTACGTGGCAAGCTAGATTCAGCAACACAGTTCGCCACCCAATCAGATATCTGCAATATCCCCTCTGAACCAAAGGGATTCCTTAATCCCGCTGACGAGTTCGGTTCATTGGATATCGCACGGTTACGTTTAAGCATCCACACTAAAGATCCTGCAGCTGCGCTAAAGACCATCGACACAATGCTAGCCGATACAGATAAACGTCCATGCCGGGCACTGGTATTAAAAGTGTTAAAAGCCATAGCTCTCATTTTGTCGGATAATCCTGATAGCGCTCGCACAAGCATGATTGAAGCCCTTGATCTAGGTATGAAAATTGGTGCACTTAGAAGCATCATTGATGAAGGTACGCACTCTATAGAGCTACTGAATCAGCTGCATTACGACTGGTCCCAGCACCCCAATATTTCCAATAAAAAGCGTCTGGCCTACTGTCGTGCATTACTGGAAGCGGCTGGCGAACCCATTGCCTCAGACACAGAACAGAGCGCTCCGATAGAAGAGCTATCAGAACGGGAGCTTGAGATCCTGAGTCTGGTGGGTGAAGGATTAAAAAACGACCAGATCGCAGACCGGCTTTTTCTATCGGTAAATACGGTTAAGTGGCACTTGAGACGTGCCTATGAAAAGCTCTGTGTCCGCTCTCGAACTGAAGCGTTGGCGGAAAGCCGAAAGCTTGGTCTTATTGACTGAGCTTTCTCATTCTTCCTTCCACCCGACGGTGGCTAATCAAACCGTCATCGGCACGTGCTTCACCCTTATACCTTTAAGTCCCCGTACCCTTCACTTGAATCCCATCCTTTAGAGGGGCGGCTCGCCCAAAACTGTTTGCTAGCGTAAAGGGCGTATCTAACCCATCCATTATGGAAGCCATGAGATGAAACTATACGACTGTACTCAAGCCCCTAACGCTCGCAGGGTTCGGATATTTGTGGCCGAAAAAGGCATCGATATCGAAAAGACCGAAATCGACATCGCCGGGGGCGAAAACTTACTTCCGGAATTTTTGGACAAGAATCCCCGGGGGGTACTCCCCCTCTTGGAGTTGGATGATGGTTGCTATCTAGACGAGAGCGTCGCGATCTGTCGCTATCTGGAAGCGCTTTATCCCGACCCAATTCTGATGGGAAGAAACGCCAAAGAAATAGCACTCATCGAATCCCACCAGCGCCACATAGAATTTGACGCACTGCTTCCGCTTGCTGACATCCTGCGAAACTCGGTTTCCCAGTTCAAAGAACGCGCCATCCCGGGTACTGATGGGGTTTATGCGATCGAAGCCTTAGTTGAACGCGGCATCGTCAGCTATCACCGCTTTTTAGAGCGCTTGAATGATACGCTCAAAGTTCAGCAATATGTTGCTGGGGATGAGTTCTCAGTCGCAGATATAACAGCACTCTGCGCAATCGACTTTGCAAAATGGACCAAGCTAGAACTACCGGAACAGCACGAATACACTTGTCGCTGGTATGAAATGGTCAGTGCACGCCCAAGTATGCAAGCGTAACTACGCCTTACCGCCAGTGGGAGCAGACTTTAGATTTCCTTTACAGCTTCAAATTGACGCGTTCGGCAAAACACGAAACCACCCGAAAGAAGGGAATTGAAGTTATTGGGACACGCTGGGTATGAGATCAGGGATTTTAACAATGTTGCTGACTGGATAGCGTTCTCATGAACGCTATCCACACTCAGACCTTAAACCTTAAAGGTCGCCACCACGCCCTGCAGCTGGTCAGCCTGAGCCGTCATCTGTTGGCATGCGGTAACAGTACCTTTGGCGCCATCAGCCGTTTGAATGCTTACATCGCTGATTGAGCGCACATTGCGTTCAATCTCACTGGCAACCATCGTCTGCTCTTCACCTGCAGACGCAATCTGAGCATTGAACTCAACGATACGGGATATAGCTTCCGAAATGTGCTCAAGCGTTCGGCCTACTTCTGCGGAATTGGTCACCGTCTGCCCCACTTTATCGTGGCTGACCTCCATCGCCCTCACCGCATCGTTTACCCCGGCCTGCAGGCGGGTAATCATCTCCTCAATCTCTGCGGTAGATTCCTGCGTCCGTTTCGCCAGTGTGCGCACTTCATCTGCAACAACCGCAAAGCCACGCCCCTGCTCTCCGGCACGGGCGGCCTCGATTGCTGCGTTAAGCGCCAGCAGGTTGGTCTGTTCCGCAACACCTTTAATCACATCCAGCACCTGGGTAATGGTGTTGCTATCTTTCACCAGTTGATGGATCACAGTCATTGCGTCATCGATATCCCGGGACAGCTGATCTATATCTGCCAAAGTGTTTGTCACCAGCTGCTGCCCTGTCGCTGCCTTGCGATCCACTTCTTCAGATTCTTGCGATGCGATCAGGGTCTTGTCGGCAACTTCCTGTGCACTGCCCACCATCTGATTGATCGCTGCCGCGACCTGATCAGTTTCCCGGCGCTGTGTTTCGGTCGCCTCGCTACTTTGCTGGGCAATACCGTCAACAACCCCCGCCTGGGATGCCACCGACTCCACGGTAGTGGTGACCTGTGACAGCAGCAGGCGCATCCGTTCGGTCATCTGATTAAACTGAGTGGCCAAAGTACCCAATTCATCACGGTTGGAAATCTGTACTTGGCAGGTCATATCGCCCTGCGCGACACGCTCTGCCGCATCAAGAATCGCCTGGATGCTGCTGCGTACTGAGAAGTTGAAGGCCAGCATCAAATAGTTGGTGATCACGAAAACCGCCAATACAACCGCCAATAAGCCGAAATACTGATTACTTTGGGTGTTATCCCGTAAATGCAGACGATCCTCCACAAAATCGAGCGCACCATAGATAAAGCTATAGATCGTGGCGCCAGTATCCGACTCCTGCTGGAAATACTGCTGCCAGTTATGATCCAGGTTCTCATCAATCAGAATGTTGTTCTCAAACCGCTCGGCCCCCTTCTTCAACTTCAGCGAGGTGGCTTCTGCACTCGCAACCAGGGCGTTCCCATAGATATCGTCCGCCGAAAGGATCGGGCGTAAACTATTGGCCAGACGTTTCTGATCGTTGATCAGTTCATCCATCACCCGGTTAAGCGTTTCCATCACACTGGAATT
>SBGI01000210.1 GCA_006227015.1 Gammaproteobacteria bacterium | reverse complement strand
CATTGTGATGATTGAGAACGTGCACAAGCACCTGGAGTCGGAACAGGAGGGGGATGATCGCTGGGAACTGGTACGCAAGGCGAGCAAGGAAGTGGGCAAGCCACTGTTTTTCTCGCTGCTGGTGATTACGCTCAGTTTCCTGCCGGTTTTCACTCTGGAGGCTCAGGAGGGTCGCCTGTTCGCGCCCCTGGCCTTTACCAAGACGTACGCCATGGCTGCCGCTGCTGGCCTGTCGGTGACCCTGGTGCCGGTACTGATGGGATACCTGATACGCGGTCGAGTTTTACCGGAACATCACAACCCCCTCAACCGAACGCTGGCAGCGATCTACCGGCCAGTAATCCACTGGGTACTCAAACGCCCGGCGATGATTCTCTGCGCCGCGTGCATTCTGCTGTTGCTGGGTGCCTGGCCGGCCAGCCGTCTGGGTAGCGAGTTCATGCCGCCGTTGGATGAAGGCGATCTGATGTACATGCCCACCACCTATGCCGGTATTTCCATCGGCAAGGCCCGGCAACTGTTACAACAGACCGACAAACTGATTCGTACGGTGCCGGAGGTGGAAACCGTATTTGGCAAGGTGGGGCGTGCGGAAACCGCCACTGACCCGGCACCGCTGACCATGATAGAGACCTTTGTCCAGCTCAAACCGCGGGATCAGTGGCGCCCTGGTCTGACCCCGGAAACGTTGCGCCAGGAACTGGATAATCTGATTCGCTTTCCAGGGCTGACCAACGCCTGGGTAATGCCCATCAAGACCCGTATCGACATGCTGGCCACCGGTATCAAGACCCCGGTGGGCGTTAAGATTTCTGGGCCGGATCTGGCGGAAATAGAACGTATAGGTCGCCAATTGGAACAGGTACTGCCAAGCGTTGAGGGCACTGCCTCGGTATATTCCGAGCGGGTGGCCGGTGGGCGTTATATCAAGATTGATATTGACCGTCAGCAGGCAGCCCGCTACGGACTCAATATCGACGATGTGCAGGGCGTGGTGCGCACCGCTATTGGCGGCATGAATGTTACCGAGACCGTGGAAGGACAGGAGCGCTATCCGGTCAATCTGCGCTATCCGCAGAATTACCGGGATTCCGTGGAGCAGTTGCGCCTGCTGCCACTGGTCACGGGCATGAACCAGCGCATTGCCCTGGCGGATGTGGCCGATATCCATGTGGCCGATGGGCCTCCGGCGATCAAGAGCGAAAACGCTCGTCTCAATGGCTGGACTTTTGTGGATATCAGCGGCCGTGATCTGGGTTCCTATGTGGCCGAGGCCGAACGGGTGGTGCGGGAGCAGGTGGACCTGCCACCGGGTTATTCAGTCAACTGGTCGGGCCAGTACGAGTATCTGTTGCGCGCCAAGGAACGCCTGCTCACCGTGGTGCCGTTGACCCTGCTCATCATTATGGGTCTGCTGTACCTGAATTTCCGCAGTCTGTTCGAGGTGCTGGTGGTGATGGGCACGATACCTTTTGCACTGCTCGGAGGCGTCTGGCTGATGTACTGGCTGGGTTATGACCTGTCCGTGGCTGTGGGGGTCGGTTTTATCGCCCTGTCAGGGGTCGCGGTGGAAATCGGGGTGCTGATGCTGGTGTATATCAACCAGTCTTGCCAGCGCCTGAAGACGCAGTTGGCGGAAGATGGCGGGGCATTTGATTATAGCCACCTGCAACAGGCAGTATTTGATGGAGCCCGACATCGGTTGCGCCCGATCATGATGACATTTTCAGCCATCGTGGTTGGCCTGGTGCCCATCATGATCGATGACGGCACTGGCTCCGAAGTGATGCAGCGAATTGCCGGGCCGATGATTGGTGGCATGGTAACGACACTGGTGCTGACGTTACTGGTTATCCCCGCTATCTACTTGGTCTGGCAGGGGCGCAACTTGCCCCGACCACAACAGGCTGATAGCTCTCCGGCCTGATGGTTGATATAACATTCGGCTCCCGATGAATGGAGCTATGATGAAGATAGGTGGCCTACCGGGCCCGTAAATAGAGGGACAGAGCAACCGCAGAGGCTTTTTCGATAAACTCGCCAACGATACGGAGTAAACCATGGGCGATTGCAGTCATCACAACAAACCCGAAGCCAAGCCGGAGCAGTCCAAGTCGGACATGCCTGGCGGCTGCTGTGGCCCCACACCGAAGGAAAAGAAAACCGGCGGTTCCTGCCACAGTGAGAAGCAACGGCCGGATTACCTGCTGTGGGTATCCAGCACCATCGTGTTGGTCTGTTATGTGCTCTACTGGCTGGTAGACGGCCACCCGGACCTGCCCGGATGGTTGGTGGAAATGACCTCCGGGGTCTATGAACTGATCAATCAAATGTGGTGGGGGCTGCTGGCCGCGGTATTTTTTGTCGGCTTGCTGGACCGGGTGCCGAGAGAGCTGGTGATGTCGGCCCTTGGCAAAGGCGGTACGTTGGGCGGTATTGCCCGGGCCACCTTTGCCGGCCTGATGTTGGACCTTTGTAGCCACGGTATTCTGATGGTGGGCGCCAAGCTCTATGAACGCGGCGCCAGCCTTGGTCAGCTGATGGCATTTCTGATTGCCAGTCCCTGGAACTCCCTGTCTTTGACCATCATTCTGGTGGCATTGATCGGTCTGGGATGGACGCTGGCGTTTATCGCCCTGTCCATGGCCATTGGTATTGTTACCGGGTTGGTGTTTGACCGACTGGTGAGTAAGGGGGTGTTGCCGGCTAACCCCCACGCAGCCGTCGATGATCGCCCAGCAGAAAGTTTTGGCCACCAAATGAGCCTTGCGCTGAAGTCAATCCGGGTGTCACCCAAAGGCTTGGGCTCGCTGCTGTGGGATGGCCTGAAGGGGTCGAAAATGGTGTTCCGCTGGCTGTTTTTCGGTGTTGTGCTGGCAACGGCGATTCGCGCTTTTGTGCCAATGGATACCTACCAGACCCTATTTGGCCCGACCGTGGTGGGGCTGCTGTTGACCCTGGTAGTGGCCACTATTATTGAGGTCTGTTCGGAAGGTTCTACGCCCATTGCGGCGGATATCGTGACCCGCGCCGCCGCCCCGGGCAATGGCTTCGCCTTTCTGATGGCGGGCGTGGCGACAGATTACACCGAGGTCATGGTCATCCGCGACCTGACAAAATCCTGGAAGATCGCCCTGTTCCTGCCATTGATTTCTCTGCCCCAGGTGCTGGTGGTGGGCTGGATACTGAATCAGTTTGCCTAGCCTGTAAGTCGAGTGATGTCCCTGTGCGGTGCGGTTTGCGCCGCCGTGGCTGATCCCTAGAGAACCGCTCTGGAATCCGGTAGAATCGCGTCCCTGTTTTGCCACACCTACTTGGCCTTTTTTTCATGGAAATTAACCCGATCCGGAATACCCTCGAAGACCTTCAGGCGCGCACCGACGTGCTTAGGGGGTACCTTTGACTACGCCAACAAGAAAGACCGTCTGACCGAAGTCGAGCTGGA
>SBGI01000104.1 GCA_006227015.1 Gammaproteobacteria bacterium | reverse complement strand
CGACAGCCAGCCCAGCGTAAACTCCGATTGCATGCCCCCGGCGCCAATAGGCCCCTCCGAGCAGTGCGGGAGCCAATTGAGCAAAGCAGGCAAACGACACCAAACCGATGGACGCCAGAGCCTCCTCTTCTCTCATCATCCGGTACATCACCCAGGAGGCCATCAGAATGGCAAGAATACAGACCCGTCGAATCCAGCGAAGATGCTGGCCCATGAAAAAAGCAGTCTGTCGAAACTGGTCTTTCCGCCAACGCAATAACAACGGCAGAATAATTTCATTCGAGACCATAATGGACAGTGTCACTGTGGCCACAATCACCATGCCTGTTGCCGCAGAAAAACCACCGGCAAAGGCCAGAATGGCCAACAACTCGGATCCACTGCTGATCGGCAGGTTCAGGACATAGGTATCCGGAGCAATTCCGCTGTCGGAAAACAAATGGGAACCGACCACGGAGATAGGTAGTACTACGGCTACAATCAGCAGTAGATAGAGCGGGAAAAACCAGTGCGCCACTTGTAAATCGCGCTCACCCTGATACTCCACCACAGTGACATGAAACTGCCGTGGCAGGCAGATAATAGCCAGCATGGATAACAGCACCATGGTGATAAATTGCGGATTGATGGGGTTCGCTAACCAGGATTCCATCAACACCTGATCGGATAGCAACGGACCGAGTTCCACGCTGGCCGCCATGACCAGCGCCAGAACAGCCAGGGCCACTAACGCCACGACCTTGATAACGGACTCCACGGCAAGGGCCGCCATCATGCCCCGGTTGCGTTCCCGGCCTTCAATATGCCGGGTACCAAAGACCATCGCGAACAATGCCAGCATCAGGGCAGTCACCAACGCACTGTCCGGCAAATATGCGGAACTGGCCGACGATGGCCCCGACAGCGTATCCCAAGCCAGGGAGATAGCCTTCAGCTGCAGGGAGATATAGGGCATGGAGCCCACCACGGCCACTACTGTTACCAGTGCCGCCAGCAACTGGCGTTTACCGTAACGGGAGCCGATAAAGTCGGCAATTGAGGTGGTCTTTTGACGGTTGCCAATATTGACCAGCTTACGTAACACGGGGCCGCCAAACACAAACACCAGAATTGGCCCGAGATAGATGGGGAGATAAGCCCAGGCATATTGGGATGCTACCCCTACGGCACCAAAAAATGTCCAGGAAGAACAGTAGACCGCCAGCGTCAGGCTATAAATATAGGGGCGTAACCGGTTCTGCCAATCGGGCTGACGCTCTGCCCACAGCGCAACCAGCACCAGCAGAAAGACGCAGCTCAAGGCAATCAGCAACAGCAGGGGTTGAGAAATCATGGCTTCTCGGGAACCTTTTATGGCAACGCATAACCTGTCATGGCAGAAGGGTCGATGATTTTCGTGATGGTTGCAAGTGAAGTACTACTTAAGGCGTTGTACCTAGGTCGTATTGCACTCACAGTGCTGCTGGAAAACAATTCTGAAAAACTATTTAAGGTTGGGGATGGATCTCAATATGTCTGCAGTCAGTGCCTATCAGAAGCAATATCAACAGTTTCTGGATAACCCGGAGAATTTTTGGCAAGAACAGGCTAACCGTATTGCCTGGTATAAAAAGCCGACAAATATTCTCAGCGTTGATGACAATGAATATTTTCGCTGGTACACCGACGGTGAATTGAATACCAGCTACCTTTGCCTCGACTATCATGTGGAACAGGGTCGCGGTGACCAGGCGGCTCTGATCTACGACTCTCCTGTTACCGACACAAAGGCCACTTACACTTACCGCGAATTGCGCGACCAGGTAGCTCTGTTTGCCGGCGGGCTGAAAAGCCTCGGGGTTGAAAAAGGTGATCGGGTGGTGATTTACATGCCGATGGTGCCCGAAGCGGCCATCGCCATGCTTGCCTGTGCAAGATTAGGCGCAATCCACTCCGTGGTGTTTGGCGGTTTTGCCCCCGATGAACTGGCTGTGCGTATTGATGACGCACACCCCAAGGTCATTGTGACCGCTTCCTGCGGTATCGAAATTAACCGGGTTATTGACTACAAGCCCATGGTTGATGAAGCCTTCAAAATTGCCGAGCACAAGCCCAGTCATGTGGTACTGCTGCAACGCCCTCAATCCCAGGCTGACATGCAGCCCGGAAGGGATGTGGACTGGCAGGAGCTGATTGCGAATGCCACTGCCGCGGAGCCGGTTGCCGTGAAAGGCACAGATCCGCTGTATATCCTCTATACCTCTGGCACCACAGGCAAACCCAAAGGTGTCGTCCGCGACAATGGCGGCCATGCAGTCGCCATGTGCTACAGCATGGATGTGGTCTATAACGTAGAGGCCGGCGATGTATACTGGGCCGCGTCTGATGTGGGCTGGGTAGTTGGCCATTCCTACATTGTCTACGCGCCACTGCTGACTGGCTGCACCACGATTCTGTATGAAGGCAAGCCAGTCCGGACTCCAGACTCCGGTGCTTTCTGGCGGGTCTGTGCCGAGCACGGCGTAAAGACCATGTTCACGGCCCCCACCGCATTCCGTGCCGTGCGCAAGGAAGACCCCGAAGCAGAAAATCTGAAGCAATACGACCTGTCAAAACTGGAACGTATATACCTGGCGGGGGAACGACTTGACCCGCCGACTTACGAGTGGCTCAAGGAAAAAACCCAGTTGCCCGTTATAGACCACTGGTGGCAGACAGAAACTGCCTGGGCTATTGCCGGCAATCCCATCGGTCTTGACCCCATGCCCACCAAGCCGGGATCAGCGACGGTCCCCATGCCGGGTTACCAGGTACAGATTCTCAATGAAGCCGGAGAGCCCGTCGATGCCGGTGAGAAAGGCAATATCGCTATTAAACTCCCCTTACCCCCCGGCACCCTGGCTACCATCTGGGGCAATCACCCACGCTTCGAAGCGGGCTATCTGAACACCTATCCGGGCTATTACCTGACCGGTGATGAAGGCTACATGGATGAGGATAATTACCTCTTTGTCATGGGCCGCTGCGACGATGTCATTAACGTCGCTGGCCACCGCCTGTCCACCGGTCAAATGGAAGAAATCGTCGGGTCTCACCCGGCAGTCGCAGAATGTGCCGTAATTGGAGTCAGCGACAACCTAAAAGGACAGCTGCCTTTGGGTTTGGTGGTTCTCAAGGATGGCGTATCACTTGGCAAGGACGAGCTCGCCGCAGAACTGAAACAGATGGTTCGTGCGAAGATTGGTGCCGTGGGTTGCTATGACCAGTCATTGATTGTGCAACGACTTCCCAAAACCCGTTCAGGAAAAATCCTGCGTCGCACCATGCGTCAGATTGCCGATGGCGAGTCCTACAATGTGCCCTCGACAATTGACGATCCAGCAATATTGGATGAAATTTCCCAGGCGATGAAAATCGCGGGAAGACCCTCCGTCTAAAAAATTTTTTTACGCTTTCTCCATTCCAGCAATACTTCCCGGT
>SBGI01000195.1 GCA_006227015.1 Gammaproteobacteria bacterium | reverse complement strand
AGCTGGAATTACCTGGCGCTGCTGACACTGCCGGTGTCCTACGCCGGCATGATTCTCTGGTCCCGCTATCTGTCGCGCACGGAATCGGACTGGTCGCTCAACTTCTATTTTTACTTCCCGCTACTGGTGCTGGCGTGGTTCTGGCCTGCCGAATGGGTCACCCTGAGCGCCATGGAGCTGTTGCTGATTTTTATCTCCGGCAGCGGTTGTGCCGTGGGGTTTGTTCTGATGGTGGCAGCGTTCCGCATTGGCAAGCCCGTGGTGGTGGCGCCCTTTGAATACACCTCCATCATCATGGCCGCCGGTGTGGACATGCTGTTCTGGCAATTCTTCCCGGATTACGTGATGTGGGTGGGCATTTCCCTGATCTTGCTGTGCGCCATTATTCAGGGTTGGCAGGCAAGGATCGAAGCTCCTGCCATCACGCCACACCTGAGGGCCGAGGATACCCACCAGCCCTGATTAACTGGCACAACTCTATGTTGTTTGCATCCACCTCTGAAAACCGTAACATACCCCCCACTTTTGACAGTTATAGGTAGCTCGTTACATGATTACCCTGCACACTAATTACGGCGATATCAGTATTGAACTGAACTTTGAAAAAGCGCCCGTATCTTCTGCCAACTTCCTGAAATACTGCCGCGAAGGTTTTTATGAAGGGACTATTTTTCACCGCGTCATTGACGGCTTCATGATTCAGGGCGGTGGTTTCACCCCCGACATGCAGCACAAGCCTGCGGGTGACCCCATCGAGAACGAAGCGGACAACGGCCTCGCCAACGAAACAGGCACACTGGCCATGGCTCGCACCAGCGACCCGCACTCAGCCAGCTCACAGTTCTTCATTAACGTTTCAGACAATGCCTTTCTTAACCACTCCGGCAAAAACCCCCAGGGTTGGGGCTATGCGGTATTCGGCAACGTCGTTGATGGAATGGATGCTGTCAATGCCATCAAGGGTGTGTCTACCGGCCGCCACGGCATGCACCAGGACGTCCCAACGGAGCCGGTGGAGATCCAGAAAGTGACCATTAGCGATGCTTACGCGGACAAATAATGTCCGCACCAAAGGTTAGTTGATTAGCCGTTATGTCCATACTGCTGATCTCCGACCTGCATCTCTCTCCAGAACGCCCGGCGGTAACCCGGGCGTTTTTTGCTTTTCTGCACGATAAAGCCCGTCAGGCGGAAGCGCTCTATATTCTCGGCGACCTGTTTGAATCCTGGATTGGCGACGATGATCCCGCGCCACTGCCCCGGGAAGTGATCGCCGAGCTGAGGCTGCTCAGAGACAGCGGTACCCGGCTGTACTTTATGCACGGCAACCGGGATTTTATGATCGGCCAGCGCTTTGCCCGTGAATCTGGCTGCATATTGCTACCCGAACACTCTGTGACCAAACTGGGTGGAGAGCCCGTGCTACTGCTGCACGGTGACACCCTCTGTACTGACGATGTGGAATACCAGAAATTCAGGCGCATCTCCCGTTTTCGCCCTCTACAGTTTGTATTGCGCCACCTGCCGCTGAAAAAACGCCAGAAAATCGCCGCCAACCTGCGTAGCAAGAGCATGGCCGCCAACGCCAATAAGGCAGACAACATCATGGATGTCTCCCCGGCTGAGGTGCGACGCTTTATGAAAGATTTCAACGTCAAGCGCATGATCCACGGCCATACCCACCGTCCGGACCGACACCGGCTGCCTGGTGGTGAACGACTGGTTCTGGGCGACTGGCATCACCGCGGCTGGTATATCGAGATTGTGAAGGATCGGGAACCGGAACTGATTTCTTTTCCGATTGAAGACTAGACCTATTCTGCCCGCAGGGCATCGATAGGGCTGAGACTCGTGGCATTCAATGCCGGCCTTACCCCCGCGATCAGACCGATCAGCATAGAGGCCAGCAGCGCTACCGTTACAATCTCCCCTTTCAGCGCCACCGGCAATGCCGGCACAAACAGTTGCACCCCTACCACCAACAAGGCGATCACCAACACGCCGGCAAGCCCGCCGATCAGCCCCAGCAACACCGCCTCGCCGAGAAACAGGTTGCGCACCTGGCTGCGCGTGCTGCCCAATGCCCGTAACAAGCCCACCTCGGAGGTGCGCTCGGTGACGGTAATCATCAGGATGGTGGTAATACCCACGGCCCCAACCAAAAGGGAAATGGCACCGAGACCACCGCCAGCGTATTTGAGAATGCGCAGGATGTTGTCCATGGTGGCCATCATCTGGTCCTGGGTGACGATGGTGAAATCCTCAAAGCCGTGCCGTTCTATTAATAGTCGCCGGACGTTCTCCGTCAGCCGCTCGGTGGGCACCGCGGGGCTGTAGAAAATATCCACCTCCATCAGGCTTTCCCGGTTAAATATCTGCAGCCCCTTGTTGGCGGGAATGTAGATCATGTCATCAAGGTCGGTGCCGAGAAACTGGCCCTTTGGCTCCATGGTACCGATGACCCGGAAGCGGTTGCCGCCGATGTGTACAAACTCGCCCAGCGGATTGGTATTGCCGAACAGTTCCTGCTTGAGCTTGCTGCCCAGCACCGCAAAGGCCCGCGCCCGGTGCACATCCTCATCCGGCAGGAAAGAGCCCTGGGATACTTCCAGTTTCCAGGCTTTATCCGCCAGCGCCCCAACGCCGGCAACTTCGGTATAGCGACTGCGCCCCAGCGCCTTGATCTGGGCGGTGCCAAATACCACCGGCACTACCTGTTCCACACCGGGAATGCGCTTCATTGCCTCGGTATCTTCCAGCGACAGGGGGCGGGTGGTATTGAGAATACCGCCGAGCCCGAAGGTCTCGGTCTTGCCCGGGGTGACGGCCACGATATGGCTGCCGAACTGGGTGAATTCCTGGATCACAAACAGCCGCAGTCCTTCCCCCAGGGAACTGAGCAGCACCATGGCGGCAATCCCGATGGCAAAGCCGACAATGGTCAGTGCCGAGCGCATACGCTGCATCCACAGGGCACGAAAAATCCAGCGCAAGTAGTCGAGAAACTTCATTGATCCTGACCCCGCATCGCCAGTACCGGGTCAAGCGCCGCCGCCCGGCGCGCCGGAATCAGGGAGAAAATCAACCCGGACAGCAGTGCCGTAAGCACCGCGGCGGGAATTGACCACCAGGGCGGTGCCAGCGGAAATACCGGCCACAGCCGCGCCAATACTTTCACCACCACCCAGGCCACCACAATACCGGCCACGGAACCCAGGCTCACCAGCAGCAGGGACTCACCGAGAAACAGTTGCCGTACCTGGCGGCTGCTACCGCCCAGGGCCTTGAGCAGACCGATTTCCCGGCGCCGCTGGCTCACGGAAATAAGGCTGATATTCATGATCAGAATTCCCGCCACCAGCAGACTGATTGCAGCAATGGCGGCGATGGCAAGTGTCAGGGTAGTAAGAATGTTGTTAAAGGCGGCGAGCATGGAGTCCTGACTGATCAGGGTGATGTCGTCATCCCCTTCGTGTCGCTCCCGGAT
>SBGI01000264.1 GCA_006227015.1 Gammaproteobacteria bacterium | reverse complement strand
ATTGATACCCGCCGCCTGTTTGGCCTGCAGACAGTACCAACCGACGACGATACCCGCATCATCGTCATCGAATACAACGAACAGGAAGTAATCGGTATCGTTGTTGATAGCGTGGACGAGGTAATTAACCTGCCACAGAATGATGTCGATCGCGCACCGAGCGTAACCAGCGACGAATCTACCCGCCGCTTTGTTCAGGGTGTTTGCTACCACAACGGCATCCTGATCATCCTGTTGGATATCATGAAGATGCTGACCAGCATCACCCCGGACGATTCCGAAGATGGTCCGAGCGAGATTGCATCTTCCTGATCAACTCACTGATCAGATAATAAGAGCCTGCAGCGAGCACTGCAGGCTCCCTTCCCCACTCCCCGCCTGCACCACAATCTGATGAAATCCCAGTTGCGAAATACTTTGTAACCTTGCCGTCACGGCAAAAACTAACATCCACTTTTCGAAGTAGCTGGTGAAATTCAGTCGCCGTCCGAGCCATCTCCAATTTCAAGCCAATCAACAATTGGTGGCGGCCACTTCCTTCAACTGCAAAACCGCAAGGATTCTTCCGATATCACGGGCCTCTTTGCAGCACTTTTTTCAGGCAAAAAAAACGCCGCTATTCAGCGGCGCAAATCGACAGAACGATGAAAAATGGCGCTATCTATCAACTTTGTAGTCACCTTTGCAGCTAAGCAGAAGTCCTTACAACAGACCCAACGCCAACGAAGGGAATGCGATGATCAGCGCCAGGCGCACAATATCGGACAGGACAAATGGGAAAACCCCTTTGAAGATTTCCTTGATTGGTATGGTAGGTGCCACCGACTTTATTACGAAGACATTCATTCCTACTGGCGGCGTAATCAGACCCAGCTCCACGGTAATCACCGCAACAATTCCGAACCACACCGGATCAAAGCCCGCCGCATGAATTAGCGGATAGACCACAGGAACCGTTAGCAGCAACATAGCAAGACTGTCCATAACACAGCCCAACAATACAAATAGCACCAGTACGCTGAACAGCACCATGTACGGTGACAGTTGTAGACTATCAACGAGCTCGACTAGCGAGAATGAGATACGGGATACCGATAGGAAGTAACCAAAAATTTCCGCACCGATCACCATAAAAAAGATCATCGCAGACATGATCAGGGTTTCCTCAACCGCATCCCGAAACTGCGCGAAGTTCATTCCGCGGAAAAGAGCAATAAAGAAAGTACCCGCTGCCCCTACTGATGCGGCTTCGGTCGGGGTGAATATGCCGGTGTAGATACCTCCGATAATTAATGCAAATACACCCGTAAAAGGGATTACACCTTTCAGACCAATGATCTTTTCCATCACGGTGGTCTTTTCACCCGGCTTTGCCAAATTAGGATTTCGTGTAACCACCACTGCGATTGTTATGCAGTACAACACCAGCCCCAGCAATCCCGGAATGACACCTGCGATAAACATATCTCCTACAGACTGCTCGGTAATCAACGCGTATAGCAGTAATGCTATCGATGGAGGGATCATTATTCCCAGTGTACCGCCCGCGGCCAGGGTGCCGGTTGCCAGCGACTTCGCATAACCATTTTTGGCCATCTCCGGAAGCGCTACGCGGGACATACTCGCCGCAGTTGCCAGGGATGACCCAGAGATCGCCGAAAATATGCCGCAGGAGGTTACGCCTGCCAGCGCCATTCCTCCACGCCAGCTACCGAACAACTTCCGTGCACCTTCGAACAACTCCTGGGACATTCTGGCCTTGGAGGCAAAAACCCCCATCAGGATGAACATGGGGATTGGGCTAAAGCTGTAGTTTGACAGTGTCTCAAACGGACCACTGTCGAGAATCGCCATCGCAGGCTGGAACGCCACGATCGCCGTGAAGCCGATAAACCCGGTGGATGCCATTGCCAGAGCGATTGGCATCCGAACAGCAATCATGATCAGCATCGCGCAGATGCAGATAAAACCGATAACAGATGCACTCATGATTTTTCCCCTCCATCTAGACAGAAGAACAGGCGCACAGAATTCAACAACGCTGCGACAGCCAACACAGCGGTTGCAAACGTGGTAACGCCATAGATATACGATAAAGGCACAAGGAGATCCTGAGTCGTCTCGCCGGTCATCTGCGCCTGACCTACCGCATGAAAGAAGCGATAGCTCATACCAACGCCCAATAGGACAAATCCCAGCAGATAGAAGCCCTCCATCAGGTTTTTGCTGCGTGAACTCATGCTCTCCGTAAACAGATCCACAATCACCTGTGATCGCCCTACTGAATGGGGCAATGCAAACAAGACAGTCAGCAAAAGACCATACTTGATCAACTCAACGCCACCGATGAAGGTGAAGTCGATTGTGCCGCTGGACATCTCAAACACGGCTCGCGAGATAACGTCCCCAAGCGTCACAAACATCATTGAAACCAATATCACGCCACTCGACAGATGCATCGCATAGGTGGCACGTTCGAACGTTCGGCTAAATAATTTCATTCTCTACTCCGGTAAGCAGAAACACTCTTGAAGGGAGGATCAACATGAACACGACAGGTGAGTCATCCTCCGGTTAATTGCAGAATTTACTTGCATGTCAGCGCAAGTTCGTGCGCACGGGCAAAGACTTTTCGAGCGGGCAGCCCTTCCGTTTCCAGTTCGGCGAGGTATTCATCCGCTGCCTTATCCAGAATCTGTTTCCATGCCGGGTTATTGATTCCCCCCTCGACGGTATGGATCTCATGACCTTGCTCCACCGCCTGAGCGCGCCCTTTGGCATCCAGCTTCTCAAACACCTTCGCAGCGGCCTGGGCCCATTCAGCACCCGAGTTTTTGTCGATCACTCGCTGCAGATCGGCCGGCATACTGTTGTAGATGTCTTTGTTCATGGTTACTACGAAAGCCAGGGTGTACAGCCCCCCCACTTCGGTGTGCTTCGGTGTCAACTCATTCAGACGAAACTCCAGCTGTGCTTCCCATGGCAGTGATACGCCGTCAATCACACCACGTTTCACCGACTGATATGCCTGCGGTGCTGGCATACCCACTGGCTGTGCGCCGAGTCCCTCTAATAGTTTTGCCACCACAGCGGTCGGGCGACGGATGCGCAGGCCGTTAAAATCAGATGGTTCTTTGACCGTCTTCTCGGTGGTATGAATGTGCCCCTGACCATGGGTGAACAGAAACAGTGGCTTGGTATCCCTGTACTCGTCCGCGATCAGGCCTTCGTCATAAAGTGCCTGTACAATGCAGGAACCGTGAGAACTGCTTTGAGCGATACCCGGAAGTTCCACTACCTGGGTCAGTGGAAAGCGATGGGCCGTGTATCCCTGAACGGTGACACTGACATCTGCGATACGGTTTTTGACCGCATCATATTGAGCCGGTGGTTTTGCAAGCGTAGATGACGGATAGATCTCCACCTCAATGCGCCCTTTCGAATCAGCCTCCACTTTATCCGCCCATACCTTGATCAGATCTTTGTGCTGACCTGCAACGGCCGGATAAAAGTGACCGAAACGCAATGTGTATTCAGCCGCCTGAGCGGGTATCTGAATCATCAACGCAGCTGATAAGACCAGAGCGGCTTTCAGCATCAGTTTTTTCATTAGGACTCCTCAACTGTGTGTTGTTTTTAGAATTCGTTTTGGTGCATGAGCTGGATGGCTCGCATCAGGCAATCAATAGGCGTAGACCGAATCGTGTCGCCCAAACCGATGGGTTAGTTCGTAAACAGATCTGGATCGCGCATACCATCATGGATCCTGCGGAAACCTCTGGGGATCACAGAACGCCGCTGAGGCAGTGTTCCAGGCGATCCAATGTCACCATCGTAGGAAAACACTGGGCAACACTGGCATTCGGCTCACGCGCTTCACGGATCGCAGCGAAGAACTCCCGATCCTGCAGCTCAATACCGTTGGACGAAACCGCAACACCGGATAGATCGATCCGATTACCGTATCCGTCTTCCAGATCGTCATAGCGAGCGATGTAGGTACCCTCATCGCAGATGTAGCGAAAGACAGTGCCAAATGGCCCGTCGTTGTTAAACGAAAGCGACAAGGTACAGATCGCCCCGGTGGGAACCTTCATCCCAATACTCATGTCCATCGCGATGCCGAGTTCGGGGTGGACGGGGCCTTGTAATGCTTGCATTTGGCTTGCGGCTTCACCTGTCTGGTACTGAAAAAGGTCTACGGTATGACAGGCGTGGTGCCACAACAGGTGATCGGTCCAGGAACGAGCATTACCATTTGCGTTGATATTACAGCGACGGAAGAAATAGGTTTGCACATCCATCTGCTGGATGTTGAGTTCACCTACCTGGATTTTGTTGTGGATCCACTGATGACTTGGGTTGAAGCGACCGGTGTGTCCGGCCATGGCAACCAAACCGGTTTCTTTTTGAAGAGCAACGATGCGCTTTGCATCATCAATGTTGTCAGACATCGGGATTTCAGTCTGGACATGCTTGCCAGCCTGCAAGCATTGAATCATCTGCGCCGCATGCATCTGTGTAGGAGTGGCCAGAATCACACAATCCACATCGTTACGGGCCAAACTCTCCGACAGATCTGTTGTGAAGTGCGGGACATCATGCTCGGCGGCAAACAGAGCCATCGCCTCTGGGTCAGTGCCAACTACAGAAACAACCTCAGCGTCCTCGATCGCTCCGATCGCCTCCATATGCCGCATGCCAAACGCACCCGCGGCACCCGCAATAGATACTCTCATTTCGTCATCTCCACGGCTTTTTGCCACCACCTAACGAACATGGGCAGCATCCGTTGTTTTTATAGAAATCTGAGTTAACGCTGACAGAGAGTCTTTCGGAATCCAGTTGTTGCTTGCACGAACCTATCTGTCAGCTGCGCACTGTTTTCTGTGATTCACCTAGATTCCAAAGCCTGCTAGCTCTATTGGAAAGCTATAAAAAAATCACAACAGTGCGTGCTAACTTGCTACGCCTCAAGCTATCACCGGGTAGTAAGTATGGATAATTGATTAACCGAGAGGGCCATTCATTTTTTGCATGAAATTAGAAAACTCACTGATCATCCAGATCTGTTTGCTGATCCGCTTTGCGCAGTAGATTTATGAAGAAAAGCTGCGTATTCGTTGGCTTCCAGCTACTCCGAACCGTAATGCCAATCGGTCTGAAAGAGTGCTCAAGCTCATAAGGAACTTTCTTCAGAACACCTATCTCTAGCTCATGCTGAATCTGATGCTCTGAAATCATTGTCAGGCGATCACTGCCACTCAGTAGAGACCGTATAAGAATTTGCGAACTGGTTTCAACGAGCCGATCTGGTACATCCAATCCGGCCTCCGTAAACACTGATTCGAAAATCGCTCGGGTTGGTGCCCCTTGACGCGGAACCACCCAGGGATATTCACTCAGCGTCTGCACATCCACATGAGATCTACCGCATAACGGATGATCCGGTCGTGCAACCACTTCTACCGGAGAGGAAAACAACTCCTCCTGGTGCACGTCGTCCGCGGGAACGGGAAAACGCAGTGCACCAATCAAAAGATCGATATCTCCCTGACGCAGGTGGCTGAGCAAGTCATTGTAGGGACCATCATTGACCTTGATTTTGAAATCCGGGTACTGCTTGGAAAATTCAATGATCGCCTTTGGCAGTAACGAAGTCCTTGCCAACGGCATACTGCCAATCACGATCTGACCAATCTCACGATTATGCAGAGAATAGATCTCGTCCCGCCCCTGCGAGATTTCAGAAAACGCCAGCTTACAGGCTTTCGCCAACACGCCTGCGGCTTTACTGGAGCTGATTCCGGTACTGGTCTTCTCAAACAAGACCACTTCCAGCAATGCCTCCAGCTCACGCGCAGCGCGGTGAAGAGAAGATTGAGAGACGCCAAGATTGCGGCTGGCAATACTGAAGTTCTGCGCCTCAGACACTGCAATCAGCGCTTTCAACTGGGTGGTGGTGAGCATCTGAAGAAGGTAACCAGGCTGGGTCGATTTATTCCCTCCCAAACGAATGGCACCTTTGAGTCCTGCCTGCACCATCTCCAATGCACGTTGTACCCTGAAAGCGAATACCTTGCCCGATTCTGTGACAAACATCCCATCACTGCGACGCAGAAAAAGTGAGGTGTCTAGCAGTGATTCCAACTTGGCGATCGCCTGCGTTATCGCGGGTTGCGACAGGAATACTTTTTCTGATGCCTTGCTAATACTCTTACAGTCAACAACTTCAAGGAATACCCTGAGATGCCTGATATTCGGTATTTCAAACGCCATTTAACGCCCTCCTGAATCTCCTTATTCAACATAGCCTATCTCAAAAACTAATATCAACACTTTAAAAACCGAATGGTCAATCGCCCTCATCATCCCAATACTGGGTAACCATATTAGGGGTATTGCAGATCGACTAGCAGCAACCCCACGCGCAAAAACAATACCGTTGATAGAGAGATCCCGAGATGATTATCGACTGCCATGGACACTACACCACAACACCTCCCGGCGTTGCTGATTACCGCGACCAGCAGAAAGCTGCCGTTGCAAAAGACCCTGCCTACAAAGGCGAAAGAGGCAAAGTGATCGTCAGTGATGATGAGATCATCGATAGCATTGAAAACAACCAACTCCGCTTGCAGCAGGAGCGTGGCACTGACCTGACCATCTTTTCGCCTCGCGCTAGCTGGATGGGACACCATATCGGTAACGAATACACCAGCCAGTACTGGACTGAACACCAGAATGACCTGATCCGCCGTGTCTGTGATCTGTTCCCAAAAAACTTTGCACCGGTAGCGCAACTACCTCAGTCCCCGGGCGTAGATCCGGCCAAATCTGTAGCGGAATTGGTACGCTGCGTTGAAGAGATGGATTTTATCGGCTGCAACTTGAACCCAGACCCATCCGGTGGTCACTGGCAGGACGCCTCCCTGGCGGACAAATCCTTCTACCCGCTCTACGAAAAGATGTGTGAACTGGACGTACCGGCAATGATTCACGTCAGCGCGGCGTGTAACGACTGCTTCCACACTACCGGCTCCCACTACCTGGGTGCGGATACCACCGGCTTCCAGCAACTGGTGATGTCTGATGTGTTCAAGGACTTCCCTGAACTGAAGATCATCATCCCACACGGTGGTGGCGCAGTACCTTACCACTGGGGACGCTTCCGCGGCCTTATGCAGGACCAGGGTTATGAGCCGCTTGAGATCTCAGCACTCAAGAACATCTACTTCGATACCTGCGTATACCACCAGAAAGGCATTGATCTGCTGCTGGATATCATTCCAACCGAAAACATCCTGTTCGCCTCGGAGATGATTGGCGCTGTACGTGGTATTGATCCAGAGACGGGTCACCACTTTGACGACACCAAGCGTTATATCGACAACAACACCAAACTCAGCACCGAACAGAAACAGATGATCTTCGAAGGCAACGCACGCCGCGTCTTCAGCCGTCTGAAAATCGAAGACTGATTTCCACTGCGCCTCTATTCAGGAGAACCATCATGCAAGAGAACGTTGTAGTACAGAACATTGAACGCGCAGATCCGGAAGTCATTAGGGAACTGGGCAAACTCGATGTCGCAACCATTCACGAAGCTCAGGGACGCCGGGGACTGCTGGCCGATCACATGCGCCCTATCCAGCAGGGTGTAACCATCGCTGGCTCCGCAGTAACAATCTCCGGTGCAGCCGGTGATAACTGGATGATGCATGTAGCCATCGAGCAGTGCAAAGAGGGAGACATTATGGTGTTCGCACCCACGTCCCCATCCAACTTTGGATTTTTCGGTGATCTGCTGGCTACATCCGCCCAGGCTCGCGGTGTAGCCGGTCTGATCATTGACGGAGGCGTGCGTGATACCCGCCTACTGCGTGAGATGAACTTCCCCGTATGGTCTAAGCACATCTTTTCCCAAGGCACCATCAAGGAGACGCTTGGCTCGGTGAATATTCCGCTGGTATGTGCTGACGAACTGATCTATCCGGGTGACATTATTGTGGCCGATGATGACGGTGCAGTAGTTGTACGCCGCGAAGAAGCAGAAGCGGTGCTGCAGGAAGCCCGCGCACGGGAAGCACGTGAAGAAGAAAAGCGTGTTCGTCTGGCCAACGGTGAACTGGGCCTGGATATCTACAACATGCGACCGCGCCTGAAAGAAAAGGGCCTGAAGTATGTCTGATTCTGCTCGTTGCATGTGGATGCGCGGAGGAACCTCCAAAGGAGCCTACTTCCTTGCGGAGGAGCTGCCCACCGATCCCACAGAACGAGACAGATTCCTGCTGCGCATTATGGGGTCTCCCGATGCCCGTCAAATTGACGGGATCGGCGGTGCAGATCCCCTGACCTCAAAAGTGGCGGTCGTGAAAAGATCCGACAAGGAGAATGTCGATGTGGATTACCTGTTCCTGCAAGTCTTCGTCGATCAGGCGATCGTCACCGATGCCCAGAACTGCGGCAATATTCTGGCCGGCGTAGGGCCGTTTGCCATTGAACGCGGCTTGGTAGCGGCCAACCGCAGCGGTACAACCACGGTCTCTATCTATATGGAGAACACAGGACAGATCGCCGTGGAGCAAGTCTCCACACCTAACGGCAAAGTCAGCTATGAGGGTAACGCCCGCATCGACGGTGTTCCCGGGACTTCAAGCGCAATTCCGGTGACCTTTTCCGATACAGCGGGTTCCAGTTGTGGTGCCCTGCTCCCAACCGGCAATCAGGTAGACTTGATTGATGGAGTTAAAGTCACCTGCATCGATAATGGTATGCCTGTGGTCGTTATGGCAGCTTCGGATGTGGGGATTATCGGTACCGAATCGCGCGAAGAACTGGAACAAAATGAAGCGCTGAAAACCCGACTGGAGTCGATCCGCCTGCAAGCGGGTCCACTGATGAACCTGGGTGACGTAACCCATAAGTCAGTACCCAAAATGACCATGGTTAGCAGAGCTAAAGCTGGCGGTACGATTTCAACACGCACCTTTATCCCACACCGGTGTCACGCTTCCATCGGTGTGCTGGGCGCAGTCAGCGTCGCGACAGCCTGCGTTTTGCCACAGTCTCCGGCCTACGCGCTGGCGAGCCTGCCAGATGGCGACACTAAAAACATGCCGATTGAACATCCCATCGGGGAAATGACGGTCATCCTCGAGATGAACGATCACGGAGAGGCTGAGAATGCAGCAATTTTGCGCACAGCCCGTAAACTATTTGATGGCGAAGTATTCGCATAACCAAGAATCAGGAACAACTATGGACGCCGATTACCTACCTTTTCATGACAGTCCTAGCAAACCAGAATTCAAAGCACCGGCAGGTGCCGTAGATGCACACTGTCACGTATTTGGCCCTGCCGATAAATTCCCATACCACCCAAAGCGTAAGTACACTCCGTGTGATGCATCCAAGGAACAGCTGTTTGCGCTTCGCGATTATCTGGGATTCGAGCGTAATGTGATTGTGCAGGCATCATGCCACGGCACTGATAATGCCGCTCTACTAGATGCTCTGCGTACAGCGGGCAATCTGGCCCGCGGCGTAGCAGTGGTGGATCCTGCGATAAGCGACGAAGATCTGCAGGAGATGCACGAAGCAGGCGTTCGCGCGGTACGTTTTAACTTCGTTAAGCGGCTCGTGGACACCACCCCAAAAGAGGTGTTCTTGGATGTTGCCGCGAAGATCAAGAAACTTGGGTGGCACATCGTTGTGTACTTCGAAGCCCAGGACCTGGAAGAACTGATCCCGTTCCTGAAGCAACTGAACACCACCATCGTCGTCGATCATATGGGGCGCCCAGATGTTGCTAAGGGCGTGAATCACGAAGACTTCCAACATTTTGTAAATCTGTTGGCTGAAAACGAAAACATCTGGACCAAAGTAAGCTGTCCAGAGCGCCTGACCTTGCAAGCACCAGACTATAGCGATGTGGTACCTTTCGCACGCACACTCGTAGAGAAGTTCCCTGACCGTGTTTTATGGGGCACAGACTGGCCACATCCAAATATGAAATCCCATGTTCCTGACGACGGTAAACTGGTAGATGTGATTCCGCACATCGCGCCAACAGACGAGCTGCAGCGCAAACTTCTTATTGATAATCCGCTGCGTCTGTATTGGGATTAATATCAGCACCATACACAGCAAATAAGATACACGATCTCTAACAGGCAAAGTCGCCTGCCTACTAAAAGCCCCTATAACCAGGGGCTTTTTTAATACCTCGGCGCTCGTTTTTAATATCACGTTCTCCTACCCGCGTTACTGATTCACACAATTCAATATTGTAGCAACCCGAAGCGTTGCCTGCTCAATTAGACCTCCGAGCTTAGCTTATCCAATAGTTAAATCTTCCTATCAGGCATCCCCACATCCACCCACTGAACAAAACCTATGCATTTTTTGAATAACACATGAACATTTACTAAGTACACGTTCAAATATGTCAGTGCGACCATATACACAATTAAAAAACAAAACACATTGCAGCGTCCAAAACTTACAAAAATAAAAATCAGGAATTTATCAATGCAAACTTATCGACGCTCCAAGTTAGCAAACAGCTTTCAATCAACCGTCAGCGAAAGCTAGCAAATAAAGTTCAGATTAAGTTATGCGACGGCCTGTTTATTTACTAAGTCCGCCTGCTTCACTTTTCCGCTAGATGCTTACTGAGTACATCACATTCCCCTTCAGTGAAACTCTAAAGTTTTTATCTAGCGGGCTTTAAACCTGAGCAGTGAAAACACTGTAATCGCAAAGATTGGCAATATGCCACCAGCACAAGAAATGTCAAAAAAATAAAATAATCAACGACCAAGAGAAGTATTATGATGAATAAAAAGCTTGCCATGCTTGTTGCAGTACCAGCACTTTCTTTGTCAACCACCACTTTTGCTGCTGATGGGGCACCGAAAGTATTTGGCAACCTAAATGTTGGTGTCACGAAAGTGGACAGCACCACAGACATCGACGGCCAGGCATTTGAGGCTGCGCTTGGCGTAAAGGGTGCATTTAATCTGGACGAGTACAAACTGATCTATAAGCTTGAGGCCGAATTTACCGACGCAGTCAACAACGCCAATGGCGAGTCAGAGTTGGAGATCAAAAACGCAAAGGTCATTATGCCAAGCAAGTACGGCACCTTTGTCGTAGCAGCACGAGGCGAGAGTGTTCAGCAGCTAGACATGTACAAGGTAATCGATATTTTTGAAGTCAACGAAGCGAATACCAGTACATTGTGGGGTCAGCCGGACGAAGCAAGCTCCGTATTTGCCTATAAGTCTCCCACTTTCGGAAACACCTATGTGTCCACTGCAGTTTTGACCCTAAACTCATCCGGCACACCTGATATCAATAACAACGACAATGATGTGGATGCATTCGTTATGCGCGCCATCTACTCTGACAAACAACTGTACCTGGGCGTTGGTAACGTTGCGATATCATCAGATCAAACTGGCGCTTCGGATACATACCACCGCAGCACATTTACCGCCGGTTACAAGTTTGCAAAAGCGGATATTGGTCTGACATGGGAACATCAGGGCGACCACCCTTCCGGATCCGACAGCGATGTGATTGGCATCGCCACAGATATCCAGCTGGCGAACGATTGGTCCCTGGGTTTGGGTTATACCGATCGTGATTCAGAGAACGATGCTCGAGACGATTCTGCAACAATGGTTATCGTCCGCAAACATCTCCATAAGAACCTCTATGCATGGGCAGAAGCAGCAAACTATGAAAACTCTGATAACAACTACTCTGTGGGCATTAACGTAAGGTTCTGATCCACAGTTTTACAATAAAAAGGGCTGGAGTTTTATCCAGCCCTTTTTGGTTGCCCGATAAAGGCGAGTAGTTCACCAGCACCATCACCCTGCTAGTACCAAACCAAATTTATAAAAGCCTTCTCATCTGAAATTTCCCTTCGGATGACTACAGCCACCTAACAATGGAACCACTATAGATGGCATACGACAGTAACAGTCCAACGATAAGTGAGGATGACGTCCTTATAGTCATCACCAATAAAAAACGAAATATCCAATTCGCCAGTGATGACTTTTGCAAAGCAGCCGGCTATCTACCAGACGAGCTTATAGAAAAAAACATCAGTGTATTAATACATCCCGACATGCCTCAGCCGCCTATAAAACAGGCACAGCTGAATACATCAGCCGGCAAACCCTGGATGGGTGTACTGCAATACCGTACGAAAGATAATAAAGCATTGTGGTTAGACGCTTATATCATTCCTACTATGAATGATGGGGAAGTCGCCGAGTTGCAATGTATCTACCGAAAACCCTCTACGGAAGTCATCAAACGCGCATCACATCATTATGCACTCCACCAGAGCAACACGAAAAAAGCATCTCAGATACGTAGAAAACCTGCTTTTGACAATACCCTGGTGCTTGTAAACCTTATATGTTTGCTGCCAATAGTCACACATTCACTTCTGTATTCAGACAATATTTACATTCTACTGATCGCGCTACTCACCCCTCTCGCGACCTGGGTTTGCAATAAACTGCTCACTCGACGATTCCGTAAACTGATCATCAATAGTCGGAAAATTGTTAACCACCCTGGAAAGCAGCTGATCTATACCGGCCATACAGACGATATTGGCCAATTGCAGCTCTGCATTTCGATGCTACAGTCACAACTTGATTCAGTTTTAAAGCGTGTCATCAGCTCATCCAGGCATGTCTATAAGAGTTCGGAAGCATCTGCACAGGTGATGTCATCAACCTGTGCGAACATCAAAGAACAACAGCGTGATCTGGAGCAGATTGCTGCGGCCGTTGAAGAGATGACCTCCACCACCGGTGTCACGACCCGCAATACTCGCTCAGCACTAGCACAGGTTGAAAAAGCACAATCCGATGCGAACCAAGGCACCTCCATCGTGAACAATTCAATACGGGAAATACGCAACCTTGACCAGGCAATTGACCAGATAGGAAACCACCTGCAGCGTTTGATCCAACGCAATTCTGAAATCAATAAAGTAGCTGATGTAATTCAGGACATTGCGGAACAAACCAACCTGCTTGCGTTGAACGCAGCTATCGAAGCGGCACGTGCCGGAGAAAACGGCCGTGGGTTTGCTGTCGTTGCAGATGAGGTACGGCAACTTGCTCTGCGTACCCGCACGTCAACGGATGAGATCAGTGAGATAATTCTTGGGGTACAAAATGAAACCGATAGCATCACCGCATCAATGACACAGGGACGGAAAGTTGCAGATCAAACAGTTAGAAGCATTGAGCACGCGGGAAACAGCCTGCTTTCGATCATAGATGCCGTAGACAGCATTAGCGATATAACCCATCAAATTGCCGTCGCTACAGAACAGCAGAACATTGCCACACAGGAGGTCAATGGGCATATCCATGGCATTAGCAATGCGATCGCAGAAGTGGCCAAACAGGCCCAAACCACCCAGCAGATAAATCAAAAAACCGCCACGCTATCGCAACGTCAGATCCGTATAGTAGAGCTTTTGACCAAAGCATAAGCCAATTGGATTTCATTTTGGCGGAGTATTGCGGGTACCCTTGTATTGTTTTATTGGGTAATCACCCCATCTGATTTGGATGCAAAGGTACCCCATTCATTAGCATAGAGATAATTCCGCTACACAGAGGAAATTAAACGCTCGCATATCTGATTTCCTATCAACTCCCCATTAAGCAATGACCAACCTAACCCCCTGCGTATTGATTTTCCGCATAGAACTAAAAACCCAAGCCTTCCATTCAAGTCCTAACTAGCGCTCCAGCACCTACTATTCCTTTATCGTATAGCATTTATGCCTGCCCCTAACCCATTAGATTTTACTCATCGCAAATGCATACAAAAACTCAACAACCAGTTGACCACATTCAAAAATCAAACTTTCAAAAGTGCACTTAATAATTTACGAGAGACGTTCTTCATCAACCTACATACTCATTTGCTTAACTGAACATGCCAATCTGCGTTGCATCAGCGGCGGAGCCCTCCCGAAACTTTATTGACCACCCCACCCAACGCACCATAAATACCGTTCATTTTCAACAACATAAACAACACAAGAATCTTAATATCCAGCTTGAGTTAAGAGGTACAACCGAGATCTGACATGGCAGTAGGAGACGTTTGTATGTACCTATACACTTGTGCTTTGTAATATTTTACTTGATAGATTTAACACAGGATGTACAAAAGATTAATAGGCCAACTTAAGCTATTGAAAATTGATAACATAGAAATGTAAAACACACTCCATCAAGAAACAGCCAATAATAACCAATTGATCCATAAAGATATTCCAGAGCAGACTTAAAGACAAGAATTTAGTTTTCAACACCTCACACAAACAGCCTAACCACTACGTCTTTATAACCAACCAACTCCTCCCACACACCAGTTAAAAATTCAGTTTCGTTTCATATTAAACAATCATAGTGAATACGAGTATTATCAATCCACGAGGAGGCATTGAGATGAAATCATTCACAAAATTCTTCTTGGCAATTGCAGCAGCAGTAGTGTTAAGTAGCCAGGCTTTCGCATCCAGTGGTCACGCATTCGCTGATAATGATTCTGTAGGTCACGAGTACTACTCAAACAACTGGGATCACACTACCATTGGCCATTCTCCGGATGACAAGTGATGTAATCTAAGCGAAATAAAAAGGGTCTGATAGGAATAATAAATGACCTAGAAGAGTAGATGCCCCACCTTAGGGCTTAAGACGGGGCATCTATATTAAAACCCAGAGATCACTATGCCAAAGGAACGATCAAAACAGGACGGTCGGCATGGAAGAGTACTTGATGTGCGGTAGAGCCTGTCACCATCTGGCTGAATTTACTATGAGTTCGAGTCCCCATAACAATCATATCGACCTGCTTTTCATCGGCGACTTTTAGAATCACCTCAGCCGGCTTACCTTTTTCTACACAAACCTCCGTTGTATAAGGTAGCTCGACACCATCAGGCAACTCCTCATCACAGAACCCTCTAATGCGCTCAGCGATATCCAACTGCACTTTCAGAAGACCTTCAGTACGCAGCTCCTCAAGTTCTGCTTCAGAGATATAGTTACTGACTGCCAGCTCCATGGTGGAGCTGATCGGCTCAATCACGTTGAGGAAAATCAACTTGGCATTGTGTGCTATCGCATGTGTAGCTGCAGAGCGAAACGCTACACGCGCGTCATGACTGAGCAGGTCAGAGGTATACAAGATTGTTTTCAGGTTTTCTAGCGCCATTGTTATCGTGTTCCTTGTGGTAATACCGTCCAAATTTACGTTGGAACAGCATTAGTTTTGGTATGGATATCAGCAGACTAACAACGCGGCTGTAATAGCGACCAATTGAACCTTCTTCTCAAACCATTCATTTTTACTAAGATGGCGTCGCATTGCTGCTGCATATATGACGGCGGAGGTAACTCTGCTTTACGATTAGCATTTCCAATGTTCGCGGGAACGGGATGCATACTAGAAACGACGTTACAGCGAATTGAACGCCTCGAGAGCCGCCACTGCACACGCGATGTCCTGTTCGACCTTTCCACCGGCCACACCGATTGCACCCACGACAGCACCTTCGATAGCAACAGGTAAACCGCCACCGAACATTGCGACACGATCGTGTTGTGCCAGCCCCGCGGTAATCACCGGTCTTCCTTCAAGAATCTGTGCCCACTTGTCAGTAGGCCAACCATAAACCGCCGCGGTGTATGCCTTTTTCTCGGCAAAGTCCCGTGCAGGCAACGGAGCGCCAGGTAAGCGCAAAGAGACCAAGGGATTGCCGGCAACATCCACCACGACGGCGTTCATCTTAAAGCCGATCGTCAGGCCATGATCAATCGCCTTCTGCGCCAGAAACTGAGCGGCTTCCAGTGTTAGAGAGAGTTGTGTATGAGTCTTTTCCATCTTGAATCACCAAAATTAAAAAAGCAGCTGCAATGCGGCTGCAAGGGAGTCCAACGAAGTTGCGTGTAATACTTGGGAATTGAAGGAATTGTTCTAAGGCCTACCCCCAATTGAACAATGCTCAGAAATTGCAGATTTAATACCGTCCACGAAATCACAGCCTTTGCTTCACAGGAAGCATTGGCTGAATCGATCTGACCTAGACCAGAGGTCAAAGCGCTAACCGCCCATAGAAAAATGTATTCCGGCCCCTTGAAGATCTCGGGAATGCCCTTACCTGATACAACAATGCCCTATCATTTCTGTAGGGTATTTTCTTTTTCAAATCAGGTGACACATGGCCAAACCAAGCCCAAAACCTTTTGTTGTTACAGCAAACCGGCAGATCAGTATGCATATGAGGCGGCTAACCTTAAGTGGATCTGCAATTGAGCAGTATCCCGAGGACGCCGAAGGTGGCTATGTCAAACTGGTGTTTCCCCGCGGGGAAACTGATAAACCGCTACTACGCACCTACACCATTGCCAACCTTGACCATGCAGGCAACAGGATGGACCTGGACTTTGTTATCCATGAAGACGGTGGTCCAGCCTCTCTCTGGGCCGCAAACGCCACCTCAGGGGACACAATTGACATTGGTGGACCAGGACCTGCCAAACCGCTTGACCTCACTGCTGACTGGTTCCTGATAGCGGGTGATATGACAGCACTGCCCGCAATTCGCGCCAACCTGCGCACCCTGCCCGAACATGCACGAGGCTACCTGATACTGGAGATTACTAATGAGGCAGATAAGGAGGCCCTGGATATCGACCTGAACCAACTCCCTTCCGGATTGAAGATTCAGTGGTTGATTAATTCACACCCCGGCATCGGGACAATGTTCAGTGATGCTGTGCTGGCATTAGAGTGGCTGGATGGAGAGCCCGCTATCTGGGTTGCGGGTGAGCTGGATGAGGTCCTGAAAGCACGCGCACACCTTAAAACCATGCCAAATATTAGGACAGGCCGGATGTATATCAGCAGTTACTGGCAGTACGGCATGACCGAAGATCGCCATAAAGTCGAGAAAAAAAGGCGGCTCTAATATCGCATCAGGGCAGAGGTACTGTAGGGAACAGCCTTTGATTTTATCCGGCTTGCAATTCGTTTTTTGGAATCGATCTGTTTCTAAACCAGGAAGCGCTCTACGATCTCCACAAACATAACGAAGCGAGTTTATTAATGTCATTGCCTAATGTATTCAGCTACCACGCCCATGTATATTTTGATGCCGCGACAAGAGACCAGGCGGTAGAGCTGTGTCAAAGAGCCAAGAACGAGATGGGCACCACCATGGGGCGTGTCCATGAACGGCCGGTGGGCCCCCATTCAGGCTGGAGCTGCCTGCTGACCTTTCCTGCGGATCGACTGGGCGACATACTGCCCTGGCTGACGTTCAATCGAAAAGGACTTACCGTATTTGTCCATCCGGAAACAGGCAACGACCTGGCGGATCACACCGAGCACGTCATCTGGCTCGGTAACAGCAAGCCGCTCAACGTCACTCAGTTCCTCTGATGGGTTTCCGTTACTGTTCGTGCCACATAGAGGGCCCCCACCACCCCGAGCACGCCTATCAGGTGTGACACCATCGTCAGGCTAGCAACCTTCAGTACCCCACCAATGATCATCGGGCCAGAGGTGGACCCCACATCGGAAAGCAATCGCCAGACTCCAATAAAGTTGCCGCGGTTTATACAGGGTGCCAGGTCTGCGCCCATCGTCATAACTACACCGGCAGAAATACCGTTACCGATTCCCATCAAAACTGAGATAAGAACCAACCCCGCCAGACTGTCGATCAGCGGTAGCATAAAGATGCCTACTCCCAACATACTCAGACTGACTATAAATATCGGTTTTCGGCCTACCCGATCCATCAGAGTGCCAGCCGGATAGAACAACAGCGTATCGACCGCCGCCCCGATAGAGATCGCCACGCCAATACTGGCCTCATCCAAGGCCAATGCTGCACCGATCAGCGGCAACATCAACGTGCGCGACGAACGAACCAACATCAGTGCAACCACCCCACCACCGGCGGTGAGAAAACTATGCCGATTGTCTTTAAGGGCCGTACGCAATCCAGCCAATTTGTGGCTCTCACTCTGTTCAACTCCAGGAGGATCAACCCATAGAAGAACAAACAAGATCACCAACAACGACGTGACTGCAAACAGGTATAAGGTCTTCTCATAACCAGCAAACGCGATCAACACACCAGCCAGCAGAGGCCCCATCATATTGCCGATCCGAATCATTCCGGCGGATAGCGCCATCACCCTACCCCGTTCATCGACCTCAGTGCACTCCGAGATATAGGCTATCCTCCCAACCAGCCAAGCGCTGTGCGCAATCCCCTGCAATACCGCAGCCAGCACAAGAACAGGCATCAGCGGGACACTCGCCATCAGCGCGATACTTAGAACAAACAGGCTGATGCCGGCCAGCATCATCCGCTTAACGCCAATACGTGACAGCAGCATCCCGGCCGGAACGTCCGTCAGCATCATCCCCAGACCTTTAACCCCAATGATCATGGCTGATTCCGCCATACTGCCACCGATCTCCAGGATATAGAGAGGCACAAGCACCAATAACGCTTGTTGGACAACAGAGAACACTGCCGAGGGACAGATAATCGGGCGGAAATACTTGCGCGCAATACGGGACATACAATTGAATTCTTAAAGAGCAGCTACGCTTGGAATATGCCTCAGTATACTGAGCCTATTGCAGTGAGACCGAATCCAACTTTTCCACGCGGGTATAACTTTTTTGAATTACCCGGTCAGTTATCAGATCTATACTCTGGTTGAAAGCCGCCGCCGCGGATACCTTCGTCAGTATTGGATTCATCTATATGAGAGAGATTAGCCCCGCTGAATTTGCCAAGAAGATTCCCCCAGAAGAGCTGCACTCAGGTTCAATTTTTGGTGCTATCTCGACTGATGCGATCCGTTTTTTGATAAACAACGGCAAACTATTGACGGTCCCAAAAGGAGATCACGTTTTTAGGTACGGAGATAAAGGCGATCACTTTTTTATCGTTTGCAAGGGCCATATCGATTTCCTGAAACACCACGAAGGGGAAGTGTTGCACACCCGCTGCATAGGATTTGGCGAGGAACTGGGATTTGTTCCGATGATCGCTCTGCACGACCATACAGGTGAAGCGATTGCCGGGGAGGAGAGCGTACTACTCGAGGTATCTTCCGCCCTGTTCAGCGAACTTCATGAGAAGTACCCCTTTGACTTCGGGGTTATTACGCTTAACTTGGCGCGAGACATGGCGCGCGTAATACGTAAACTTAGTAACGCACTGGTGGAAAACTCGATCAAACACTAAAGCATCAGCTCTCAGCAGATACATCCATACTGCCTGAATAAGAATCTTCCACCCCATGAATAATAGATAGCGTCATCGCATGGAAACCTCAGCGGCTCAGATAGACACGCTTGCACTCAGTACAACGGTAAACCTGTCCTCGCCGTAATAACCGCCTGGTCCTGAATGATTTTTACACTTTACCTGGACCGCCTCCTCCCCACAGAGAGGACAGCACACACGTTCTATAACCTCTGCACCAAGCACCTGCTGGGCGTTGATATCGTAGATTCGGGGGTAGATGTTCATCTTATTATTGGAGCTCGAATACACTTATAACGATGAAATTACAGCCTTCGCATCGTTAGACAACCATGTGGTAATAACACAACCTAAATCCTAAAAGCCCCGCTCATTGAGCATAACGCTGTTCGGTTAAGAGTTGCCAACTGCTGAGCACTCTCAGAAAATCCGGTATTTCTCCTCAAATACCGGATTTTTTTGTGCCTTTTCAACA
>SBGI01000058.1 GCA_006227015.1 Gammaproteobacteria bacterium | reverse complement strand
CGCAGATATGTGAATGTAGTTTCTGCCTAAGACCTGAAGCTACTGAAAAACCCCGCTTAGGCGGGGTTTTTTTGTGTTTGCAGTTACAATTCAAGCCGTTGTGAATAGCGTTTATTAAATTGGCTGACTCATTGGGAGCAGCCTCCCCTGGATACAGCACGGTATACTGTTGCCATGAAATTTGTCGATGAAACTTCAATTCACGTTCAAGCGGGTAAGGGTGGCAATGGCTGCCTGAGTTTTCGTCGCGAAAAATTTATTGCCAAGGGTGGCCCCGATGGAGGGGATGGCGGCGATGGGGGTTCGGTTTACCTAGAGGGCGATGACAATCTCAATACCCTGGTGGATTATCGATTCCAGCGTGGCTTTCAGGCGCAGAACGGTCAGGGCGGGAGCAGTCGCAATTGTACGGGGCGTGCCGGTGAAGATTTGATTCTCAAAGTCCCTGTCGGCACGACGGTGATTGACGAGGATACAGAGGAAGTGTTAGGGGATATTACCGAGCCAGAGCAACGCTTAATGGTGGCTCATGGCGGCTATCACGGGTTGGGTAATACCCGCTTCAAATCGAGTACCAACCGCGCACCCCGTCAGACTTCGCCAGGCAAGGACGGAGAGGCACGCAGGCTTCGTCTTGAACTCAAGGTGCTGGCGGACGTGGGCCTGGTGGGGTTGCCAAATGCTGGAAAGTCGACATTCATTCGCGCTGTTTCTGCGGCCAGGCCCAAAGTGGCGGATTATCCGTTTACCACCCTGGTGCCTAATCTCGGTGTCGTGCAACCGCACAAGTACCGCAGTTTTGTGATAGCGGATGTGCCTGGATTGGTTGAAGGTGCGGCTGAAGGGGCTGGTCTTGGCATTCGCTTTTTAAAGCATTTAACCCGTACACGTTTATTGTTACACCTGGTGGACATGGCTCCGCCGGACGCTTCAGATCCTGCAGATAACGTTTCCATTATTGAGGACGAGCTGGACCGCTTCAGCCCTACGCTTTGGAGTCGGGACCGCTGGCTGGTGCTCAACAAAGTAGACTTGTTGCCGGAAGAGGAACGTGAACAAAGATGTCAGGATGTCGTGGAACATCTGGATTGGCAGGGACCGGTGTATCGGGTGAGCGCGTTGTCGGGTGATGGAACCAAGCAGCTGTGTCACGATATTCTGGCGCACTTGGAAGACTGCTGGGATGAAGAACGCAATAATCCGGAGGCTGCCGAACGGGAGCTTGAACTGCAGCGACAGATGCAGGAGGAAGCGAGAGAACAGATTGAATCCCTGCGTCGCCGCAAAAAAGATAACGACGATGATGACGATGACTTCGACGACGATGATTATGATGTTGAGATCGTCTATACCCCTTGATCTTGTTGTCGAGTGATTGAAAAGAATTAAAAACTGTAATCGCAGATTCTCTATGAGCGACAGGAAAGTTGTCCAAAAAGCCCGTCGATGGGTGGTAAAAATAGGCAGTGCACTGTTAACCGCAGATGGCCGGGGGCTCGATCGCGAGTCGATTGGTCAATGGGTGTCGCAAGTGGCGCAGCTTCTGGATCAGGGTATTGAAGTCGTCATGGTATCTTCAGGGGCGGTCGCTGAGGGTATGTCTCGCCTGGGTTGGCGCAAGCGGCCATCTTCAGTGCATGAATTACAGGCTGCAGCAGCCGTTGGACAAATGGGGCTGGTGCAGGCTTATGAATTCCAGTTCCAGCAGTTTAACCGCCACACGGCCCAAGTACTGCTTGATCACGATGATCTTTCAAACAGGGAGCGTTATCTCAACGCCCGTAATACCCTGCAATCCTTGATGAGCCTGGGTGTTGTTCCTGTCATCAATGAGAACGATACCGTTGTAACGGATGAAATTCGTTTTGGTGACAACGACAGTCTGGCGGCGATGGTAGCCAATCTGATTGATGCGGATTTGCTGGTGATTTTGACGGATCAACACGGCCTTTACGATGCCGATCCTCGCAAGCATCCCAAGGCCAACCTGATATCTCTGGGTAAAGCGGGCGACCCCGCTCTGGAAGCTTTGGCCGGCGAAGGCGGAGCGTTGGGCCGCGGCGGCATGACGACCAAGCTTAAGGCTGCTCGCCTGGCAGCCAGATCCGGTGCCAATACATTGATCGTGGGCGGTCGTGCAGACAACATATTGACGCGTCTGTCCGAGGGTGAAGACCTGGGCACTCTGCTACTGGCAGAACAGGAGCCCATTGCCGCCCGCAAGCAGTGGCTAGCGGGCAGATTGCAAGTGCGTGGATCTGTGACGTTGGATAGTGGTGCAACACAGGTATTGCAGCGACAGGGAAAAAGTCTGCTTCCAGTCGGTGTGAAATTTGTTGTCGGCGATTTTAATCGCGGTGACCTGGTGCGCTGTGTGGATGAGGACGGCAATGAAATTGCCCGCGGTCTGGTTAACTACAGTGCGGCAGAAAGTCGAAAAATCATTGGCAAGAACAGTGAGTTGATAGCCAGTATTCTTGGCTATTGCGATCATAAGGAGCTGATTCACAGGGATAACCTGGTACTGGTATAGGGCAGGGATGCTGTCTAGCGAGGTGGATCAACCCTGTCGTTGGATGAGCCATTGACCCGAAACCAGCCGGCAATACTGTAGCGATGACGCCTGGCAGTCAGTACCTCATGGGGAAAGTCCTCGCTGAGGAACACAACCAGCGTTCCGTAAGCCGGTGTTACCCTGACAACCTCCTCATCTGAGTCAACGTCATAGATCACCAACTCCCCGCCATCTTCCGGAAGCCAGCCGGGGTTCAGGTAGGCAACGCTGGAAAGGCGGCGGTTTGTCTCGCCGCGAAAGGCATCCAGGTGTTTACGATAGAAGTCCCCTGGCTGATAGTGGGCAAAATGACTCTCAAATGAAAAAAGGCCCAGAAAAAGGTGTTTGTTCAGATAGTGTTGTAATCTAGTCACCCACTGCAACCAGTCGTGTTCTGCAGGGCTATGGCCTTCGATCCAGCAGATTTCATCTCGGCGCACAAACTGGTTGAGTGTCAGATCGTTCTGGCGCCCAACACCAGCCTCACTGAAGTCATGACTATCCAGAGTCATAATCTGTTCAAACAGCTTGGCGGCTAGATTCTCTGGCAGTGCATTGTGTATCACTGAGTAGCCCTGCTGTCTCAGGTCCTCGGCAATCCGGGCAAAAAGGAGGTCATCAACAGATGTTGGGGGTGGGGTAATTGCCAGCATGGGCATGGAATCTCTTGAATGGTGGCGAATTATTGGAAAGTAGCCCCGGTGTTGCAACATTTTTTGATGTTAATGTCGGTAATAATCGAGTGAGGTAGGGAGCGGCGACATAAAAAACACGCAGAAATTTTTTACTTGTGCTTTATTAACAATCATCATATATAGCGTAAAAGGGTACGGGGTTTCTTCTCTTCTTACCCGCTTGTTCGCTTAGTACGCCCATTTATCCCATCAATCCCGGTCATATCATGAAAAGTGTGGTTCACGAATTAGCGCGTATCGTCCAGACAGTGGCGATGGCTGATTTGCCCATTGATC
>SBGI01000238.1 GCA_006227015.1 Gammaproteobacteria bacterium | reverse complement strand
TAGCGCAGGCGAACGTCTTCACCGACCTTGTTGTGTTCATCGAGGGGAAACGGCGGTGTGTCGGAACTGTTGAGAATCTCCAGCTCCAGGCCATAGACTTCGATCTGCCCTGTGGCCATTTCCGGATTGACGGTTTCGGGGGTCCGCGCGCGCACCCTGCCACGCACCTTCAGAACATATTCGCTGCGCACCCGGTCAGCCAGCGCGAAATGATCGCCACAGTCGGGATCAAATACCACCTGCACAATGCCTTCTCGATCGCGCATATCGATAAAAATCACACCCCCGTGATCCCGTCGGCGGTCAACCCAACCACAGAGTGTCACTTCCTGATCGATATGCTCTGAGCCAAGCACACCGCAATAACTTGTACGCATTCTCTTATCCCGTATTCAATAATGAAACCGGGGATGGACACCCGGCATGACCGCCATTGACGTCAAAATTAATTCGCAGAGCAGGTGCCCGGACTTTTAGCAGGCTTCTCCACCTTGCCTTCACCGGATTTTTCCCCGGCAATATTTTTTCGGTTGCCCTTTTTAAAATCCGTTTCATACCAGCCGCTGCCACTGAGCCTGAAACCGGCCGCAGAAAGCTGTTTTTTCAGCGCCTGTTTATGACAGACCGGGCAGTCCGTTAAGGGACTGTCACTAATCTTTTGCAAAGCTTCCATTTCATGACCACATGCGTGACACGAATAACCGTAAATCGGCATAACAAATACCTACCAATCTAAAACAGGCAAAGCGCCCCTGATAAAAGCGGCGCATTATACCCCACTAACACCGGGGCTAGAAGATTGAATCCGATCAGAATTGGGGTGGAACGCTATTTCCGAGAAGAGCGGTGCCGGCTTGCTGCGCTAGCCGTCGACGGCGATAAACCCTTCGCCTTCCAGCACATTGGCAATGGACTCCAGACGCTGCAGCCACTGCTTCTCGGTATAGGTGGCGGGAGACTGTGCACCCCAGATGGGATTGGGCCAGGCCCCGTCTGTTTTGTAACGCACCACATGGTGCATATGTAATTGCGGCACCATATTACCCAGGGTGGCAATGTTGATCTTGTCCGGGGAGAAAACATCCACCAAGGCTTCAGACAGCTGGCAGGACTCGCGCATTAACTGTTGTCTATCCTCTTCCGAGAGGTGATAGATTTCCGATACCGCCTCACGGCGTGGCACCAGGATAAACCAGGGGTAGTTGGCATCGCGATGCATGAGCAGTCGGCTGAGCGTAAAGTCACCGACCACGACGGTGTCCGCGACCAAGCGGGGATCAAGTTCAAACATTTGACGACCTCTTATCCTGTACCCGAAGCGGGCTGCACCGTAAAATAGCGCCTTTTCCAGCAACCTCCAAGATAAAGAATAGAACATGCGAGCCAGCCAGTATCTTATAGCCACACAGAAAGAAACGCCCTCCGACGCTGAAGTCATCAGCCATCAATTGATGATTCGCGCCGGGATGATCCGCAAACTGGCGGCGGGCCTCTACAATTGGCTGCCGCTGGGATTAAAAGTCCTGCGCAAGGTGGAGGCGATTGTCCGGGAAGAAATGAACCGAGCCGGGGCCCAGGAGGTGCTGATGCCCGTGACCCAACCCGCAGAGCTGTGGCAGGAATCCGGGCGCTGGGAACAGTACGGCCCCGAACTGTTGCGAATGCAAGATCGGCACAGCCGCTCTTTCTGCATGGGCCCTACCCACGAAGAAGTGATCACCGACCTGGTGCGTAACCAGATTCGCAGCTACAAACAGCTGCCGGCCAATTTCTATCAGATTCAAACGAAATTTCGGGACGAGATTCGCCCCCGCTTTGGCATTATGCGCGCCAGAGAATTTCTGATGAAAGATGCCTATTCTTTCCATACCGACCAAGCTAGCCTGCAGGAAACCTACGATGTCATGCACAAGGCCTACAGCGCGATTTTTACCCGCCTCGGCCTGGACTTCCGCCCTGTGCTGGCCGATACCGGTAGCATCGGCGGCAGTCACTCCCACGAATTTCATGTACTGGCCGCTTCCGGTGAAGATGACATCGCCTTTTCAACAGAAAGCGACTATGCCGCCAACGTGGAAATGGCGGAGGCCATTGCCCCCGAGGGGAACCGCCCCGCACCCTCAGAGACTATGCAGGAAGTAGCTACGCCCGGCCAGCACAGCATTGAACAGGTCAGCGAGTTTCTCAATGTACCAGCATCCAAGATCGCCAAGACCCTGATTGTTCAGGGGGATGACGACGAAGCACCACTGGTTGCCCTGGTAGTCAGAGGAGACCATGAACTCAACGACATTAAAGCAGAAAAATTACACGGTATTGCAGCCCCACTGGCATTTGCCAGTGAGGAACAGATTAGCGAGACACTGGGCTGCTCTGTGGGCTCAATCGGACCAGTCGGCCTCAAGATTCCGGTGATTGTCGATCACAGTGCCGCCCACCTGGCGGACTTTGTCTGTGGCGCCAATCGGGATGGCATGCACCTGAGTGGAGTCAACTGGGAACGTGACTGCCCAATTGATGATGTTGCCGATATACGCAACGTGTTGCCGGGAGACCCGAGCCCGGATGGCAAAGGCGTACTGGAAATCAAACGTGGTATTGAAGTGGGCCATATTTTCCAGCTCGGCACCAAGTACAGTGAAGCGATGAACGCCAAAGTGCTTAACGAGGAAGGCCGCGAACAGGTCATGCTGATGGGCTGCTACGGTATCGGCGTCAGTCGGGTTGTCGCCTCCGCCATTGAACAGAACCACGATGAAAATGGCATTATCTGGCCGGACGCCCTGGCACCGTTCCAGGTAGCACTGATCCCCATCAACATGCAAAAATCTGAACAAGTTCGCGAAACCTGCGAAAAACTTTATACCGAGCTACAGAAACGTGGTGTGGACGTGCTATTTATGGATGAAGAAAAAGCCCGCCTGGGTGCCATGCTGGCAGATGTTGAACTGGTGGGCATACCCCACCGGATAGTGATTGGTGACCGCGGTCTAGAAAATGGTGAAGTCGAGTACCGTCACCGCCGCGAAACCGAAAACCGCACGATTGGCCTGGACGACATTATCGAGTTTCTGACAAAGACCATCGAATGAGCAAAAAGCTGAGCAAAGGGTTGATCATCGGGTGGCTGACAGCCATCTTGTTCACCCCTTTTGCCGTGATGGCCGAGCAGGAAGTCGACCAGCAATTGGTGGCCTTGCTCAAGGCAACGATCGCACAAGCTGACAGCTTTGAAGACCGCTTTGATGCCGAGGTCTGGCTGATGGCGAAATCGAGCCAGCTGGAAAAATTTATTCCCGACAGCCGCGAGAGGCTTGAACTGCTGCGCAAAATCCACCTCGCAGCAACCCGAGCCGGGCTTTCACCGGAAATTGTTCTTGCCGTTATCCAGATAGAAAGCCGCTTTGACCCCTACGCTGTCTCACGTGCCGGCGCCCAAGGGTTAATGCAGGTCATGCCATTCTGGAAACGGGAAATTGGTCGAGAGGAAGACAATCTCATTCACGTAGACACCAATCTGCGCTACGG
>SBGI01000293.1 GCA_006227015.1 Gammaproteobacteria bacterium | reverse complement strand
AGGCTTGTCGATGCGCTCCAGCCAGAAACTGCTGGCACCGATCACCGATGCCGGCATGGCGAACAGGTTGAACACAGGGATGGTGGTGGCAATAAGTACGCAGCCCCCGAAGCTGAGTGAGATCAGCCTGCTTTTCCCCAGTGTTTCCCGCAAGTGGCGGAAGTCCATCTGGTGATTGTCCGCCGGGTAGTCCAGGTACTGCAGGGCCAGCGACCAGGACCCCCAGAGGAAAGCGATAGCAGGTCCGACCAGGTTCAATACCGGGATCAGTGACAGCACCAGTGTCAGCAGTATTACCCCCACAATCCGCGGCAAAAAATACCCTATTTTTATCAATTCC
Source organism: Gammaproteobacteria bacterium (assembly GCA_006227015.1). Next base: position 3,192 of record SBGI01000293.1, on the reverse strand, counting down.
CGCTTGATGGATCTCCCCGCCAGTTTTAACAACTGCTTCATTGTCATGGGCGCACTGCTAACGCGGCCGCTCAGCACTTCTTCTGCCCGTTCGGAGAGTGGCCCATAGAAAGGTGAGGCCAGAAGATTGCCGAGTATGGCGAAGCTGTAGCCGTAGACCAGCAATAAAAACGCAACAAATAACACCCAGAAAATCCAGGCCAGAAAGCCCAGCCAATCGGGTATTTTGGCCATAAGGGTATCCAGTAATTGTTCGAATTGGGTGACGGCCAGCCAGCTCAGGAAAATAAAAAGTAACAGGTTGATCAGCAACGGGCCTAGCACAAACCAGCGCAACCTGGGGTGGGTCATCAGTTGCAGTCCCTGGAACAGGTAGCCGGGTCCGCTGTGAAGGTGCCGTGGCATTGGGTATCCTTGTGATGGTTTGAGCCTGATCATGCTATTGTAAGATTTAAGTTGCAGTATCGACAGGCAGGGTAATCAGAATAAGGAGAACAGTGATGAAAACCCTTCTCAAAATTGTTGCCGGTTTGCTGGTGGTGTTATTGCTGGTGGTGGTATTTGCCATCCTCAACCTGGATAAAGGCATTAAAGCGGCGGTAGAAACCGTGGGGCCGAAGTTAACCCAGTCCAGTGTTACCCTCAACGATGTTGAGTTGTCGCTGGCTACCGGAGAAGGCAGTCTCCACGGGCTGCTGGTTGGCAACCCGGTGGGATTCAAAACTCCCAGTGCATTCTCCCTGGGAGAAATTTTCCTCGCGGTGGACCCCGAGTCGCTCACCACAGACACAATAGTCGTGAAGAGTATTCGTATTGTGGCGCCGGAAATTACCTACGAGTCTGCCAATGGCACCACAAACCTGGCGCAATTACAGAAAAATGTGGAACAGGCTACGGGCAGTGCCGGGTCGACGGACGATGGCACTGACGCTCAAAGTGATGCTGAGTCGAAAAAAATGATCATTCGCGATTTGCAGATCAATGGGGGAAAACTCAGTTACAGCAACCCGTTGTTGGGCGACAAGGCCTTGGCGTTAACCCTGCCGGATATTCGCCTGACCGGCATTGGAGAGAAATCCAATGGAGCCAGTGCGGCTGAAGTGGTCGATCAGATATTGGTCGCAATCAACAAGAGTGCCGCAGGAGCAGTGGCCAATTCCGGTGCGCTCAAGGACGCCGGTGATCAGCTGAAGCAGCAGGTCGAAGAAAAGCTTGGCGGATTCAAAAGCCTTTTGAACAAAGACTAATACCTTTAATGACAAGTGCCCCAAAATCAGCCCGGTAATCCGGGCTGATTTTGGTTGGCGCGGATCAAATACCCTGCTAGAGCGGAATCGTTTTCGGGAATTGTCAGAAAATGGCGATGAAATCTGCAGCATACCCCCAGTTCCTGAGACTTGGAGTAAGTTGTTGGCGCCTTTTGATGTCCCAGTCTACCGAGTGTTTTTTTCGACATGAAAATGGGGGTGGGCCATCTTCAGCTTACCCATATTGGGTCTCTCAAATCTGGAGCGATCAGAACCATTGCTGCTTATTTGGGATAGGGCGGTGATGCGGTTGCTGCTCAGGGTATTATTTCTTTCGTGGGGGCCGGTGAGGCACTGGTTTGTACACGATAGGGTTTGTTCAGGGCTTTCTTTGCACGTTTTCGTTCATACATTCGTTCATCGGCTGTGGATACCAGCTCACTAAAATCGCCAATGGAGCCATTGGCACTGAAAGTGGCCTCGCCCACAGAGTAGCAGATGACGTACGGGCGCTTCCCAGCCTTATTGATTGCCTGCACAATGCGTTCCAGACGTTTCAGAGCTATCTGGCTATCACCGCTACTGGATACGACCGCAAATTCATCGCCCCCGAGTCTGGCCACCACGTCACTTTTACGGAAATTTTGACTCAATAGGGTGGCAAAGTGTTTTAACAGGTCGGAACCAATGTCATGCCCCAGGGAGTCGTTGATCTCTTTTAAACCATCGAGATCAAAAAACATCATAGTGACGGTTCTATCGTCACGCTGGGCTTCATAAAGCATGTGCTCCCCCAGCAGATAAAAGCCGCGTCGGTTATTGATCTTGGTCAGATCATCCATGAGCGTGATATCGCGCAGTTCCGATTCCATCTCGTTGATTTTCTGTGACAGCCAGGCAAGTACTATGAACAGGATGGCTGCTGAGATAGCGGTGGTCAGAGCTGAGGCCAGAGCTGGCGACAGCCCATGCCCCTCGGACAGCCAGGCAATGCTACTGATTATCAAAAATGGCAGTATCAAAGCGATCGGTAGAACTACCCGGGAAATCTGGCTGCCAATGCCGAGTCCGGCGAGAATGGCGAAATACCCATGATGCATCCGGGCTATAAGCAGGGCAGTCACAAGACAGAACATACACGCGAGGGTTTGTGGTGAAGTGCGAATGTCGTTGGCTTGCCCAAAGAGACTGAAGGCGCCATACAGGTAGCCGGCTATCACCGTGAGCAGCAGTGTGATCAACAGCGCGCAGAGAATATCACGGACCTGGGTACAGAAAGGGCCATTGCTGCCTTCGCAGATAGAGGCAATACCCAATGTGAAAAAAAACACGGCTGTCTGAATCGACATCCTGCCTGGCGCGGAGGATTGCTCATCCTCGGCCAGAAGTGTTTCCAGGGCAAAGGGTAGGTTGGTGATATGTCCGGCCAGTGCGCTACCTGCGATAATCAGCACCAATCCTCCCAGCAATTGACCTGCCAGGCGCTGCGTGGATTTGGTTCGGGAGTTTTCTAGCCACATGGCACAAGCGCCAAGTATGACGCAGAGCGCCGTATTGGCTTTCATCAGTGCCCAGTCATTGGGGAGTAGTGTTGCGACCACTGGCATTAGCCAGCCGAATAAAACGGGCAGGGCAATGAGGCAGGGCAGGATCAGGAGCAAACGCTGCACAACTGCCAGCCGCTTGAGAAGTTTGGGATTGTGTTGATGGGCGGCAAGTATCATTGTTGTTATTTTTTATGTGCAACATATTGGTCTGGAATGATTGTTCCAAATTACACTGAACCATGCCCTCGTACAACTGTTGTGTGTATTTTAGGGGAAATATTGAGAAAATTCTTAGACTTATGGGGCGTGCGCTGTTATAGTCCGCGGCTCATGGTACCCATCGGTCGGTACCAGATGTGTCCCCCGGTTTTTCCTCTTTGGTTCTCCCTCCGACACCCC
>SBGI01000015.1 GCA_006227015.1 Gammaproteobacteria bacterium | reverse complement strand
AAAAATGCAGCCCATGTGTGGGCTCACGACGGGACTCCTATGCTGAAAAATGGTGATCAGACAGTGCCGGCCAACCGTGACGATCATCCTGGCAAGAGTATAGGCAAACTCGGAAATCCCCAAGCGCCACACGGTGGAAATCTCCGTGGCGCACGTCCGAAACGCGCCTGGTATCGGCCCAGTCTGCTAAAGGTAGTTCTTCTTCTGGTACTGCTGGGTTTGATGTCTGCGGTCTGGTTCGAAGCCGAAACATCTACCCTGCAATCGCGGTTATTGTCGGACTATGCGCAGCGCCTCACCTATCAAATACAGCCTGGGATAACCAATGCTGCGCGCTACCCACACCAGGGCCCATTCGACGAACGTCTGGGCTATACGCGGCTGCCAATACTGCTCCCGAGACTCCAGGTCAATGGCATGCAGGTGGAGAGGCGGGCGGTATTCTCGCCGGAACTGCTGCGCTATGTGGATGCGGGCTTCCATCCGCCCTACAGGGAAAAGTCCCAGGCTGGCCTGACTATTCTCGACAGCGAGCAGCAACCCCTATTCCGCTATCGATACCCCCGTCGCGGCTACGAAGGTTTCGAGCAGATTCCCGCACCGGTGGTGAACGCGCTGCTGTTCATTGAAAACCGCAACTTGCTGGATGAGAGGAATATCCACGCCAACCCGGCTGTGGACTGGAGTCGCTTTCTGAAGGCGGTGTTGTTCAAGGTGGGTGACGCCATCAACGTGGATACTCCGGCCATGGGCGGCAGCACCCTTGCGACCCAGATCGAGAAATACCGTCATTCCGAGGACGGAGTGACCTCTTCTATCGAGGAAAAGCTGCGCCAGATAGCCTCCGCCAGTGTACGGATTTACCAGCAGGGGGCCGAGACCCTTCCGGCGCGGCGCGCCCTGATAGTGGAATACCTTAACACCGTTCCCCTGGCGGCCGCGCCAGGCTACGGCGAGGTAAACGGCATTGGTGACGGGCTTTACGTGTGGTTTGGCGCCGATTTCGATCGGGTCAACAAATTGTTGTCGCAGGTTCAACCCGAAGGGGAGTTACTTGATGAACAGGGTCTGGCCCTGCGACAGGTGACCGCTCTGATGATCGCTCACCGGAGGCCCTCCCATTATTTGCTTCAGAACCGCGAGGTTCTGGCACGACTGACCGATTCCTACCTGCGTCTGCTGGGACGTAACAACGCCATCGGACCCGACTTAATGCAGACCGCATTGTCCCAACAGCTGTCGTTCCGCGACTTCCATCAGTCCCCGGCGGGGCAGGTAAATATAACCAACAAGGGGGTGAATGTCGTTCGCAACCGTCTGGTATCTCTGCTGAACGCCTCCCTCTACGACCTGGACCGATTCGACCTTGTCGCCCATACCTCTCTGGACAAGGCGCTCCAGGAACAGGTGACTGCCCACTTGCGCAATCTGCGGGACGAAGCGGTGGCACGGCAAAACGGCCTGGTAGGAGAATACTTACTGCGACCTGGCCAGAGTGCGAGCCTGCACTACAGCTTCACCCTATTCCAACGCACCGCGGGTAGCAATCAGGTGCGGGTACAGACCGACAACACCAATATTCCCTTCGATATCAACGAAGGCAGCAAGCTGGAACTGGGGTCCACCGCCAAGCTGAGGGTATTGGCCAGCTACCTGGGCATCATGGCGGAACTGCACCAGCGCTACGCCTCAATGTCGGCCGACGATCTGACACAATTGCGTGACCCGGCGCGTGACCCCCTCTCTCGCTGGGTGCTGGAACAGCTGATCGCAACTCCCAGCCTAAGCCTGACAGACTTGTTGCAGCGCGCTCTCGACCGCCGCTATTCCGCCAGCCCGGCGGAAGGATTCTTTACCGGTGGTGGTCATCACACTTTTGGCAACTTCAAACCGGAGGACAACGGCCGTATTCCCAGCGTCCGCGAAGCCCTGCAGGAGTCCATCAACCTGCCGTTTGTACGCATCCTGCGGGATGTCATCAGCTACATCACCTACCTGCAGTGGAGTGACGTGGACCGGGTTCTGAAGGACGACAGCGACGATCGTCGCAGGGAAGTGCTGGCCCGCTTTATCGACCGCGAAGGCTCCGTATTCCTGCAGCGGTTTTGGGTGAAATACCAGAACAAGACTTCGGCGGAGCGGCTGGACACCTTGCTGAGCAGTCTCAACCCAACCCCGGTACGGCTGGCGGTGGTGTATCGCTACCTGTTCCCCGAGGGTGATGAAGCCGATTTTGCTGCCTTCCTGGCAGAGAGACTGCCTCAGCAGGCTGTGCCGACGAAGACCGTTCATTCGCTGTTCAAACAGTATGCCCCGGACGCGTATAGCCTACAGGATCAGGGTTACCTGGCCCGGTCACACCCGCTGGAGCTCTGGTTGTTGGGCTATCTGGAGCGCAACGCTGACGCCAGCTACAACAGTGCACTGGATTCAAGCAGGGAACAGCGCCAGCAGGTCTACAACTGGTTGTTGCGCACCAAGGCCAAAAACGCCCGCGACAGCCGTGTCCGCACCATGCTGGAACTGGAGGCCTTCGCTGAGTTACAGCGACGCTGGAAACAGCTTGGCTATCCCTTCGATCATCTGGTGCCATCCCTGGCCAGTGCTCTGGGCAGTTCCGGGGACCGTCCCGCCGCGTTGGCGGAACTGATGGGGATCATCCTTAACGATGGTCAGCGCTTGCCGGTTCACCGCATCAACCGGCTGGAGTTTGCGACAGATACGCCCTATGAGGTCAGTCTGGTCGTGGCGTCACAGGAACCGGAACAGGTGATGCGGCCGGAGGTTGCGCAGGCGCTTAAGCTGGCATTGGCGGACGTAGTCAAAAAGGGTACCGCCAGGCGCCTTCAGGGGGTCTTCCATCACCCCGATGGTTCGGATCTGGAAGTGGGAGGCAAGACCGGCACGGGCGATAACCGACTGGTGACCATGACGGGCGGAAAGAAGATCAAATCAAGGGCTCTCAGCCGTACCGCCACCCTGGTGTTCTACCTAGGAGACGACCATTTCGGCACCCTGACCGCATTTGTCACCGGCAGCGAAGCAAAGGACTTTAAATTCACCTCGGCCCTCCCGGCCCAGGTTCTGAAGGGCATGGGCCCGATTCTGGAACCCTACCTGCAGCGGACTGATACTCAGAAGTTGGAATAGCTTGCACAGGAGCGTTGGACAATGTTCCCCATTTCATGATGGTTGAGGGTTTCGTTCACTCTTACCAGCAGCAGATAACGCTTAGTTACTCGCATTTGGCGGGCGAATATCTTCAAGGTGAGGCCAGTAATATCCGGGGCACAATTCGGGCACAGTCCAGAAATGACAAAGGCCTGCGATTGGCTGCTGGCCTTTAGAATAGTGGTGTCCGGGGGCGGAATGCTCGCTCCATTCTGCCATGGAGCTCGGCCTGCGGCTCCCTCTTCGAGGGCCCAAAAATGCGTTCACATTTTTGTCGAACCAGGTGGTTGTTTTCCGCCACGCTACGCTTAAACAAAAAAGGCCCCGCAATGCGGAGCCTTATGTTGTTCATGGTGCCCAGGGGCGGAATCGAACCACCGACACGAGGATTTTCAATCCTCTGCT
>SBGI01000059.1 GCA_006227015.1 Gammaproteobacteria bacterium | reverse complement strand
ACGGTATTCACTTCCAGCAGCAGAAACTCGCCGTCGGCATCAGCCATCACATCTACGCGCCCCCAACCGCTGCAGCCAAGGCTGCTGAATGCCTTCAGGGCCAGCGCCTTAAGCTCGTTTTCCTTCTCTGCATCCAAGCCACAGGGACAAAGGTAGCGCGTGTCGTTGGCCAGATATTTGGCGTTGAAATCGTAAAACCCGTGATCAGTTTCCAGCTTGATAGGTGGCAACACCTCCCCGTCCAAAATCGCGACCGTGTACTCCGCACCGCTGATCCATTGTTCCGCGATCACACTGCTGTCCAGTGCCGCCGCTTCACGCCAAGCACTCTGCAAGGCATCGGGCGTGTCGGCGCGGGTCATTCCCAGGCTGGACCCCTCGTGCGCGGGTTTTACCATCACCACGCCACCTAGCTCCCGCAAGGTTGCTAACCAGTCCGTATCTTCGGTCAGGACAGCGAATTGTGCCGTGGGCAGGCCTACCCCGCGCCAGAACTGCTTGCTGTGCAATTTGTCCATGGCCAGAGCAGAGGCGAACACCCCACTGCCGGTGTAGGGCAAATCCAGTAGCTGCAACGCCCCCTGTAATGAACCATCTTCGCCACCCGGGCCGTGCAACATAATTAATACCCGGTCGGGGGCTTCGGCTGACAATTGGTGAAGTAGATCTGCACCCACATCAAGGGCGACCAGATCAATGCCGCTACGCTCTAGGGAAGCAATGACTGCGGCACCGGAAATCAGCGAGATTTCGCGCTCAGCCGACGTCCCGCCGTAAAGCACAGCGACACGCCCGTATTTCTTTTTCATTGCTTCACTGACCGCCATATATACTCTCTGCTCTTCCCCGCTATCTCAGCTTTCGCTCTTCCAGCATTTTTACCAATTTGCCGACGCTGCCGGCTCCCTGGGTAATTACCATATCGCCGCCATGCACGATGTCCTTCAGCACATCCCCCACAGACTGGATTTCTGGCACGTAGATCGGGTCGACCAAACCGCGCTGGCGAATACTGCGACACAGGGATCGGCTATCCGCCCCCGGTATCTCGTCCTCACCGGCGGGATAAACCTCCAGCAAAATCAACACATCGCAGCTCGACAAAACGCCGACAAAGTCTTCATACAGGTCCCGGGTTCGTGTGTAGCGGTGCGGCTGAAAGATCATTACGAGCCGCTTTTCCGGCCAACCTTCGCGCACGGCCTTGATAGTGGCCGCCACCTCACGGGGATGGTGGCCGTAATCGTCGACCAGCATGGCCTCGCCACCGGTAACCGGGTATTCCCCGTAAATTTCAAAACGCCTGCCGACACCCTGAAAGCCGCTCAGTCCCTGCTGAATGGCCTCATCTGCAATTCCCTCATCGGTCGCGATGGCCACTACTGCCGCAGCATTGAGCACGTTGTGCACGCCCGGAATATTCAACTCGATATTCAGCGGCGTGGTCTGTTCCGGGCGGAAAATCTTGAAGTGGCTATTGTTTTGGCGGATGGAGACATCCTCTATGCGGAAGTCGGCATCGTCGGAAAAACCGTATGTCAAAACGGGCCTGGAAACGTCCGGCAATATCTCGCGGACCACGGGATCATCAATACAGAGCACGGCTAGGCCGTAAAAAGGCAGGTTGTGCAGGAATTCTATAAAGGTCTGTTTCAAACGGTTGAAATCAAACCCATAGGTTTCCATATGGTCGGCATCGATGTTGGTCACAACGGCCACCATCGGTTGCAGATGCAAAAAGGACGCGTCACTTTCATCTGCTTCTGCCACCAGATATCGACTGATACCCAACCGGGCATTGGTGCCAGCACCCTTGACCAGCCCACCAATCACAAACGTCGGGTCTTCGCCGCCCACGGCCAGCACTGATGCCAACAAACTGGTGGTGGTCGTCTTACCGTGAGTACCCGCAACCGCTATGCCATGACGATAGCGCATCAACTCCGCCAGCATTTCCGCTCGACGGACAATGGGAATACGCAACTCTCTGGCACGAACAACTTCTTCGTTGCTGTCGGATACCGCCGAGGACAGCACCACCACATCGGCACCATCAACATTATCCCCGGCATGCCCCATCATGATGGTGGCGCCCAGACGGCGCAGCCGGGCTGTGTTGCTGTTATCTGCCAGGTCTGAGCCGGAAATCGTATAGCCCTGGTTCAGTAACACTTCGGCAATACCGCACATACCGCTACCGCCGATACCGATAAAGTGAATGCGGCGGATGCGTCGCATTTCCGGGACGGCATGAAAACCATCAGCGCCCACTGCACACCTCCTCACAAATATCCGCCACTGTTTCAGCCACATGGGGCTGGGACAGCCTGCGGGCATTGATCGCCATCTGAACTAACTGCTGATCGTCGGCCAATCGCGCCTGCAACCTTTCTGCCAGACCAGTCGCCGTCAGCTCCGCCTGCTGGATAATTTCAGCGGCATCTCCATCGACCAGCCATTGGGCGTTATGGGTCTGGTGATCGTCGATGGCAAATGGAAACGGCACCAGAATGGAACCTACACCGGCTGCTGCCAGCTCGGATACGGTCAAAGCTCCCGAGCGACAGATCACCAGATCCGCCCAGCCGTAGGCCGCTGCCATATCGGCAATAAAGGGTTCCACATCTGCCTCAACACCGGCATGCTGATACGCCTCTTCTGTCACTTGCAGGTGGGCCTTACCACACTGATGACGTACCGCCGGCCTTTCGCTCTTCGGCAACAGGGCCAGCGCCTCGGGCACCAGCTTGTTGATGGCCAGGGCACCTAGGCTGCCACCCAGCACCAACAGATGACGCGGCCTATCTTCCGCACCAATACGTTGCGCGGGTTCCGCCAGAGCACTGATTTCAGGACGCACCGGGTTGCCTGTCCATTCACCGCGGGGTAGCGCGCCGGGAAATGCTTCCAGGACACGGCTGGCTATTTTGCCCAGCAATTTATTGGTGGTCCCGGCAATGGCATTCTGCTCGTGAATCACCAACGGAATCCCCAACAACCTGGCCGCCACGCCACCGGGGCCGGAGGCAAAACCGCCCAGCCCAAGAACAGCATCCGGGCGCTCACGACGAAGCACTCGCCATGCCTGCCACAGCGCACGAGTCAGCAATAAAGGGGCCCAGATCAGCTTGAAGACACCCTTGCCGCGCAGACCGGCCACGTCGATGTAATTAATCGGCAGGTTGTTGGCGGGCACCAGCTCGGACTCAATACCGCGCCGGGTGCCCAGCCAGGATACGGCGACATCACGGGCGCGCAGCGCCTGTGCCACCGCCAGGGCCGGGAACACATGACCACCGGTGCCGCCAGCCATCACCACCACCTTGTTACATCTCCGCTCTGTCACGTCTCACCTGTCTAGCTACCGCCGGGACATCGTCCATTTCCCGGTTGATTCGCAATACCAGCGCCACCATGGCACAACACATCAATAAACTACTGCCGCCGTAACTGATAAATGGCAGCGTCAACCCCTTGGTGGGCAGCAGCCCTGAGGTCACACCCATATTGATAAAGGCCTGCCCCGCCAGCATGGTGGCAATGCCAAAACAGCTGTAGGCGGCAAACCAGTCTTCCTG
>SBGI01000234.1 GCA_006227015.1 Gammaproteobacteria bacterium | reverse complement strand
ACCATCAACAACCTGTTGCCAGGGCTGTTTGATACCGAGCGTGGTCGGGGTGCTGCAGCTCTGATTGGTGGAGGCTCGGGCCTTTCTGCCGACGAGTATATTGAGACACTTCCCGCCGGGCGACTGGGCATGATTGATGAGTTTGGCGCCACCTGTGCCTTTCTTTGTAGCCAGCACGCGGCTTATATCACAGGTCAGAACATTCTCGTGGACGGTGGAAATTATCGAGGCACGTTCTAGTCCAGGCACCCATGAATGTAGTGTTCATGGCCATAACAGCCCTTAACTGTTAATAAAACTCTGAGCCAGTAACACCAGAATCAGTATGGGACAGCAATACTTCGCATAGTGGGGCCAGATTTTCCAAAACAGGCTGTCTTCCACGTCCGGGTGACCGCTGCGAATTTCTTCAAGCACCAGATCCCGGTGCCACACCCAGGTTGCAAATACGCAGATTAACAACCCGAGCAGGGGTTGGCTGTATTCGGTGGCGAGGGTGACCACCAGTCCAAACAGCGCCTCGAAATTGATAATGATGATACTGCTACAGGCAAAGATGATGGCGCCGATGAGCCAGGTTGCACTGCGCCGGTGAGTGGAATGGTGCTCAATGGTAAAGGACACCGGTACCTCCAGCATGGAAATGGAAGAGGTCAGTGCCGCAATGGACATGAGGGCAAAAAAGACCATGGCGACCCAGATTCCGACAGTGCCCATATTTTTGAACAGGGCTGGAATCGTTTGAAAAATTAAATCGGGCCCGGCGATCAGGTTGCCGCTGTCCGTATAAATGCTCAGGCCCTGCTGCTGAGCAACAAACAGGGCTGGCAGCACCAGTAACCCGGCGAGAAAAGCTACCGAGGAATCCACCAGAGTGACGATGGCCCCCATGGCGGGCAGGCTTTCCTCAGGTCGCAGGTAGGAGCCGTAGATCAACATGGTGCCTACGCCCAAAGACAGAGAGAAAAAGGCTTGCCCCAGTGCGCTGACCACCAATTTCGGATTTAGCAATTCATTAAAATCGGGTATCAGGTACAGCTTGAGACCTTCTATAGCCCCGGGTTGCAGCATCACGTAAATGATCAGCCCAGCCATCATCAAAAACAGTGCCGGCATCAGTCGGCAGGACCATTTTTCTATGCCCTGTTCCACCCCGGTGACAATGACACTGCAGGTGAGGGCTAAAAACAGAAAACATAACACCAGATTGCGGACTATGCTGTCGCTGGTCAGCCAGGAAGCAGCGACCTCCAGGCCCAGCAGCGTCGCCACCGGCTCGAAAAAGTAGGCGAGCATCCAGCCGGCGACAATACTGTAAAAACCGAGAATCAGTGACGCCACCAGAATACCGTAGAAACCGGTCAGTTTACCCAGGGTTTTGGTTAACCGGCCGGGAGCGATAGCCTGCAGGGCATGAACCATATTGGCCTTGGTGTACCTGCCAATAACCAGTTCAGCCATCAGCGCCGGATAGGCGAGGCAGAATGCCAACAGAAAATACATGAGTACAAAAGCGCCGCCACCATTTTCTGCTGCATTGGTGGGGAACCCCCAGATATTGCCCAGCCCCACGGCAGAACCGGAGGCCGCCAGAATAAAACCGGCTTTCGATGAAAATTCTCCGCGATGGGCTGACATAGGTAAGGCTCGGGTTTGATATAAGCGTATGTTAACGGCTTTGTGGTGGGGCCGGAAATGTCAGCTGGTTAAAAGCACAATTTTTCCCGACTGGGAAAAATCCGCCATCAACTGGTGTGCCTCCACAACTTCGTGCAGAGGCATGACCCGGTCGATGACAGGTTCCACCTGATGTCTGCAGGCAAACTCCAGCATGGCGGCGAACTCGGCGTTACTGCCCATGGTGGTTCCCTGTATGCGGATATGGCGGAAAAACAGTTTTGGCATTTCCAGGCCAGTCTGCGGATTCCCCAATGTGGCACCAAAAAATACAAACCGGCCTGCGGGCAGCAGGGTGTCCAGCAGTGCATTGACGGCGTTGCCTCCTGCACTGTCGATGATGGCGTGAAAACCGCCGCTCTGCTGTTTGAGTTTTCGGTAGCAGTCGGGATCGTGGTAATTTTCTGCACCATTCACGCCCAGCCCGACGGCATTGCGCAGTTTTTCTTCGTTGCCACTGGTGACATAAACATCGGCACCGAGGTTGAGGCACCACTGAATAGCAAATCCGGAGACACCGCTCCCCGCGCCGGTAATCAGTACGCGCTGCCCCCGGCTTACTTCGGCCTGGGTAACACAGGCCCGCCAGGCCGTGAGACCTGCGAGGGGCATGGCGGCAGCCTGCGTCCAATTCAGGTGAACGGGCTTGGGGTAGACATTGTTCGCAGGCACGCAGATCGCCTCGGCAAAGGTGCCCTGGTCAGGCATGCCCAGCACGCGGAAATCGGGGCCGTAGCAGGTTTCATCGTCGCCCCAGTCCAGCGCCGGGTAGATGACCACTTCCTGTCCCATGAGATCGCTATTCACGCCGGCACCCAATGCCTCCACCACACCTGCACCGTCTGAGCCCGGTATGCAGGGAAGGGTTAAATTCGGGTATTTGCCAAGGGTTAACCAGTAATCACGCCGATTGAGAGCACAGGCCCTGAGCCCCACCCGCACTTCTCCGGGCGATGGTTCGGGGGTATCGATCTCACTAACGGCAAGTGACCGTGGTCCGTCGGTACTATTCAGTATCACGGCTTTCATGCTTTTACCCAATTGTCTGACACCACCTCTTTACGGGAGCTTTGTCGTGCGTCTATTCTTGTCACTGAATGACGACATAAAATTATTTACTAATAATAAGTCAATAACAGGTGGTGGTAATGTTTAAAAGTATATTGGTGCCTACCGGTCTGGCAGATAAAAATGAAAAAGCCATTCGCACTGCACTAGATCTTGCCGTTCAGTCTGGAGCAAATATCTATCTGTTGCATGTGCTCGAAAAGCTGGGTGGTGAAACCGACGCAGAAATGGAAGCGTTTTATTTAAAGCTGGGCGAGACTGCCGACCACACGCTCACCCAGTGGCAGCAACGTTTTCAGTCTGAATTCCCCGGTGTGAAAATTGAAAAAAATATTGTGCTCGGAAAGCGGGCACAGGAGATCATCAGCTTTTGCGAGAAAACCCATATTGATCTGATTGTCATGGCTTCACGCAGTCTTGAAACTGACCAGCAACCTTTCGGTACACTGAGTCACCAGGTGGCACTGTTTGCTCCAATCTCTGTGTTGATGGTGCGTTGATTGTTTTCCGGTTTACTCCGGTGTAAAAATTTTTTTGCTAAGCCTTGAAATCTATTTTGCCGCACATAAATAAATTAGGCGGATGTCATGTCTCTCGCAGAGTGGCAGTTCGCCAATCAATTTATTCATATTGCTTCATTAGGAGAATATATTATGGCAACAATAGATTTGACCCCACTGTATCGCAGCACTGTAGGTTTTGACCGCCTGGGCCCCATGTTGGAAACGGCCTTGCGCAATGACCATGCCGCGGCTTATCCCCCCTACGATATTGAAGTGATCGACGAGAACCGTTACGCCATTACCATTGCTGTGGCAGGTTTTGAACGCAGTGAGCTGGA
>SBGI01000229.1 GCA_006227015.1 Gammaproteobacteria bacterium | reverse complement strand
AGTCGTAAAAAAAACCGGGTTTCAAAGACGTTGTTGCGGGCGTGTTCCTCGTAGTCATCACCCAGGTTCTGGGCGATCAGTGACAGGTTGCCTGAGTTGTTGCCGACATTGAAGTCATAACCTAGCAGCGCGTCCAAGCGAACATATTGGTCCACAGCATTGCCGTCACGCCAGTTGGCGTCAGTTATGTGGGAGAGATTGATCCCAGCTGAGAGGCCGCCTCCCAACTCCTGGTGCACCAGTAATCCGGCTATATGGCGAGGGCTGCGGTCATTGAGATCGTTTACATGGACTATGGGTTCGAAGCGGGCGATAAATTCGCTGTCCACATCACGGTAGCCATAGTGCGCATTGATCAGCGTCCGGTCGCTGGCCTGGTAGCGCAATTGCAGCTCGATACCGGTCATGTCGGAGTCCAACAGATTGTCCCGGACACTGAAGTTCTCTCCAGGGTACAGTGACGGCAACACGTTGTAGGCACTTTCCTGAAAGACCTCCAGGCCATCGCGGATTTCCTCGCGGAACAGGCGCATGTCAAAGGTGATCCCCCTGGCGGGGAATTGCGCCAGGTAGCCCAGTTCATAGCTGCGCAGCCGCTCTTCACCAATATCTTCGCTACTTCTGCGGATCGCCGTGACGAGCAATTGTCCATCCAGTATATCCGCATTGAACTCCTTCGCTTCCGCCAGTGACGGCGAGCGCCTGCCCAGTGCGTAGCCGAGACGGAGGGTGTGGTTCTCGTTGAAATGATAGTTGGCGGCCAGGCGACCGGAGCCGATGGTGTCGACAATGCCGTTGTCCTCGACCATAAGGCCCGCATTGAATGTCCAGTGTTCACTGGGCTGCCATTCCAGGTGAGTGAACAGGCGGCGACTGGTGAGAGAGTCCTGATCATCGTGCCCGAGTACTGATTCGCCCTCAATACGATCGTAGCGAACACCGGTTCCCCAGGTGAGTCGCAGGGAATCCGCCAGCTGCAAACGGTGTTCCAGCTCCAGATCGTAGCGCTCTGATTCGATGCCCCGGAAGCCGGTGATATAGTCCTGGTCTTCAATATTTAAGCTGGGATCAACAAACGCCTTGAAGAACCCGGGAACGTCGTCCGGGGTGATAGTAAACCCGAGCTCCTGTGAGAGCAGGTCAGATACGCGTCCCAGATTGACAGAGTTCTCCCCTTCGATTTTATTCCGATAGAGGTGGATTTGAAGTGCATCAGTGCTATTCAGGTCGCGGTTCCACTTAACAGACTGGTACTGATTTTTGAAATTGACCCTGGCGTATTCATCCGGGTGGTCGGCATCGCCCCAGCCCATGTTGCTGTGACTGAAGCCCGCCTGAAAGTCGAAGGTGTCGCTGATGTTCGGGGTGTACATGGTGCGCAGGTCCAGCGAGAGCTTTTCCTTGCCATCTTCCATGTCGCCCAGGTCTCCTCCCGAACGTACGGCAGGGAACCCCTCATTGTGTTCGTAATTGAAGCTGGCCTGGTAATCGAGATTATCAGCGTTGCCGCTGTAGCGAATGTTGCTGTTGCGGGTGTGCTGTTCACCGGTGGTCGTGCTGACATGCCAGCCCCGGTCCTGTACCGGTTTGCGGGTAATGATATTGACCGCACCCAGAAATGCATTGGAGCCATAGGCGGGAGCATTGGAGCCGCGCACAATTTCGATGTGGTCGACATCGTCCAGGCTGATACCCAGGGAACCCCATTCGATGCTGGCGAATACCGGATCGTAGATGGAGCGACCATCCACCATGATTTCCAGATGATTGGGAAATTCTCGGCCATAGCCGTGATAGGAGACGCCGTAGCGATTGCCGTTGATGTAATAGGACTCGAAGCCGGGCACCAGGCGAAACACATCCACCCAGGTCAGTGCGCCGGACGCCTTGATCATCTGCCGGTCGATGATGGTGACACTGGCGGGGACCTTGGAAAGGGGTTGCACCATGCGCGACACAGAGGTCACGGAAGGCAGCTCGCCCAGCAAATCGTCCTCGGTAATAAATGCCCCTTCGTAGCTGAACAGCGCAGGACTAAAGAGCAGCCCGGCTGCGGCAGCGAGAAAACGATGTTGGGGCATTGAAAATTCTCCAGATTTGCTCTGTAAACTTACGCATTTTATGTCGTGTAGATAGGAATATCAGCCCCTGCGAAGCGGGGCAGGTGACTTTAGACATCCGTTGGTTGGGGAAGGACAATGGCTGGCCATGCGGGATAGAATGCCGGTTGTCCAAGGAGTAACTGTTTATGTCGCTGGAAGATAGCCGCCGCGAGTATCGATACGGTCGCCTGACCCGGGAGTCATTGCTGGATTCCCCCTTTGATCAATTCAATCTGTGGATGGAACAGGCCATTCTCGCCAATCTTTCCGACCCAACAGCTATGTGCCTGGCTACGGTGGATGCCGACAGTAGACCCTGGCAGCGCACGGTGCTGTTGAAAGGCATTGATGCGCGCGGCCTGCTGTTCTACACCAACCTTGGCAGCCGCAAGGCCCGGGACATGGCGGGCAATCCCAATGTCAGCCTGATCTTTCCCTGGCTGGATCTGGACCGCCAGGTCATTATCGGCGGTCAGGTGGAGAAGCTGTCCAAGACGGAAGTACTGAAGTATTTCCTCAAGCGCCCCCGCGGCAGCCAGCTGGCCGCCTGGGCTTCAAAGCAGAGTTCACGGATTACCTCCCGTCAGGCCCTGGAAACCCAGTTCCTGCAGATGAAGGAAAAGTTTGCTGCCGGTGAAGTGCCGGTGCCGGATTTCTGGGGTGGTTACCGGGTGGTGCCGCGGGAATTCGAATTCTGGCAGGGCGGCGAGAATCGCCTCCATGACCGTTTCCAGTATCTGTTGGAAGAGGGTACCTGGAACATTTCCCGGCTGGCACCCTGAGTTCTCGATCAGTAGCAGCCTGTTGAAAACGTTTTCGAGGCCGGTTATGCAAGGCAACATTGGACGAAAAAGCGGAGTTTATACCCCCTAAATGAGCATTTTGAGTTCAATGTTAACGACGCAGAAGCCACACAGATAGTTTTTCAATGGCGGCTAGAAGCTGTAGCGGATTGCCGCGTAGAGATTGCTGGCTTCCTCGAACTGGCCGAAGAAGGTGGTTTCCTCGCTGCCTCCGAAGCTGTTGATGCCGGTTTCCAGCAGCAACTGGTCGGAGGCTTTCCAGCTCACCTTGGGTCGCGCGTACCAGTCCTTATCTGTGGGCGAGTAGTAAACGAACAGCGACCAGGTAACATTCTGGTTGTGGGTCAGCCAGGTCAGTCGGCTGGACAGCAGTTGCCGGTATTTGTCCCGTTGGGGCATGCCGGTTGGCAGGTTGTCCCGGTAGTTGTCGTAATCCTCGAGGCGCTCCACGTAGTATTGCAGCGCCCCCGTCAGGTTGGGTACCAGCTCCTGTTCGTAGGCCAGCAACAGCCGTGATTCGCTGTTGTTGATCAGCGGATCGTCGCCGGTGCGGTCTTCCCGGGAGTCGTAATAGCCCACTTCGGCACTGGCAATGCCCTTGCCCATATTGCCACGCAGACTGGCGCCCCATACCCGCAGTTCCGGGAAGGTATTCTGGCCCTTATAGGGATCGTAACCATTGGGACT
>SBGI01000192.1 GCA_006227015.1 Gammaproteobacteria bacterium | reverse complement strand
GCACAGGCCTGGTCGAACATTGATGTGCTGATGAAGCAGCGCCATGAGGAGCTGCCGAAGCTGGTGGCCACCTGCAAGGAATACATGCAGTACGAGCAGGCCACCCTTGAGCGCGTCATCAATGCCCGCAACATGGTGTCCAATGCAGCATCCAACGGCGACTTACCTGCCCTTGGGGTCGCCGAGACGGCTCTGCGCAAGGGACTGGGTCAGCTATTCGCCCTGGCGGAAAATTACCCGGACCTGAAAGCCAACGATTCTTTTCGACACTTGCAAGCACGCATCTCCGAGCTGGAGAACGGCATTGCCGATCGCCGTGAGCTGTATAACGATGTGGTCAACCAGAACAATATTCGTATTGAGCAATTTCCGGATGTGCTGGTTGCCAATTTTTTTCGTTTTGGACCCAAAGAGCTGCTGGAATTCAGCGATGAAGAAACCGCGGATGTGGACATCAAGAGCTTGTTTCAGTCCTGAATATTGAAACCAGACTAATGACGGACGCAGCCCTACCCCCGAATGCTATTCAGCCAGATAACGGGCGCTACTCTCTGTGGATCTAGCAGCCTTATTCTGCGCCGACTGTATTCGCGCCATGCCGACACCGGAGTTCGCCCTGTGGTTCGCCATTGCCTGCGCGGCGTCCCTCTTCAGCCTGAAAAAGGGACATAGCCACTTCAAGCGTGCGCGCCTGATTGAAGACATGCCCACCTCGAAAATCCGTTCAGCCAGCCAGGGCTATACTGAGCTTGTCGGGGTGGCCGAGTTACAGGGACACCCGCAACTGGCACCACTGAGCAACACCCTGTGTCTTTGGTGGCGCTACACCATCGAGAAATACCAGAGTTCCGGCAAATCCAGCCACTGGGTCACCGTGGAAAAACGCGTCTGCAGTCAGCCTTTTTATCTGCGCGATAGCACCGGTATTTGTCAGATTGACGCTACCGGCGCTGATATCAGCTGTAAACATCGACACATCTGGTATGGCAGCACCCCCAAGCCCATCGGGACGCCAAAGCCCGGCCATCTCGCCGGTGGATTTTTCAGCCTCAACAGCGGCTTTGGCCGACGCTACCGCTATTCGGAATACCTTATTCTGGAAGGCGACCCGCTCTATACCTTGGGGGAGTTCATCACCGATAGTACCGGTCAACGCACCCTGTCACCCCGGCAGTTGAAAGGCGATATTCTGCGGGAATGGAAAGCAGACTTTTCGGCACTTTTGGAAAAATTCGACCAGAACGGTGACGGTGAGCTCGACCTGAAAGAATGGCAGATGGTAAGGGATGCCGCTTTGCACGAAGCCCATCGCCAGCAGCGCGAGTTGGAACGACTACCTGCCCAGCATTTACTGGCAAAACCACGCCACCAGGGTTTGCCCTTTATCATCGGTAGCGATGAGCAGCAGCAATTAAGCAGCCGCTTTCGACGCGGCGCCGTCCTTTATTCCAGTGGTTTTTTGCTGATGGGATCATTGGCCAGCTGGTTACTGGGCAGTCGCCTGCTTGGATAGCCTGCAAATTAGTAGAAAATCGCCAGCCAGATAGTCTCGGTATTGGGGTCCGTCCAGGCCACCCGGTGTTTGCGGTGAGCGGGTATCGCCACGTAATCACCGACCGCCAGCTCCAGCATTTCACCATTCTCGAACTCAAGCTTTCCACTGCCCTGTATGACAACCACCAGCTCGCTTTCAGGCTGGTCATACCAGAAACCCGGCGGGGAGCTTTGGCCGCGTGAAATAATCCGTTGAACTCTAGTGAAGTCAGTAACAAGGACATCCTCAAACAATTCATCCATGGTGATAACCGGGATGTTTGAAAACAGGTTGCCTATGGTCACCGGACTGTTGGAGGCCATTAAATTCTTCCTTCTCGTGTTAGTCGACGGGTTACCCACCAATGGTAAATGCGGCTGACTGCGGGACGGATCAACGGTAGCCCTATCAGCCATCCAACGGGCTTGAGTAGCACAGTGCGCGCCATCAGTAGCCGGTAGGCATCAATTTCAGAAAAGATGTTGCCCTGTCCATCCCGCACATGCAACTCAGTCAGCGCCTTACGGGGATCTATTCCCAGCGCTTGCAGCTGTTCATCTGCATCAGTGATATCCACCCAGCACACATTACTGTCGTCACCGGCCAGTTTTTGGTAGTTGTATCTGTCGCGCACACAACTGGGGCAGGAACCGTCAAAGTAGACAGTCAGCGGTTCTTCTTGCTCACTGCGGGGCTTAGCCATCCACATCTGCGGATACCGCCGCAGCACTATCGATGGAACTCAACGATCTCACCCAGGGTTCAATACCCGGATAGCGTTCCGAAACAGCCTGCCAAGCGCCACGCGCTTCTTCCGGAGAATTAAATTCACCCCAGGTCAATACTTGCCAGTATTGCTGCTTGCTGAAGGCCCGAATTTGTTTGACCGGCAAACCACCTAGCTGATGGCTCACAATAAATGCCTGTAATTGTGGCTCGTCGACAAAAGCACCCAGCTGCAGGGTATAGCCGGAACGTGCACCCGCCAAATCCGAGGCATTTAACGGTTGCGACGGTTCGGAGATGGCATGAACCTGCGGTTGTTCAATTGTGGATATATTGCTTTTTGGTCGGTCTGTCCGTCCCAGCGTGAGCGGTTCTGCAACCCGTGCCGGTAGCTTTTGCGATGTCTTGGGAATTACCCCACTCTTCTCCGCAGGAATCACAGGGTCGCTGGTCATATCTGGCAGCTGTTTACGCCAGTCCTGACTGGGAAAGCCTGCCACCTCGGTTTTCGCCGACAACTCTTTTGACTCATCAGGAGGCGCGGCAGCTGGAGCAACTTTCTTGACCGGGGCATGACTCACAGCCGGCTGACCATCGCGAATCTCCTGCATTTCACAGGACCAGTTGTCACTGTTACGGGCACCATTGCAAACCCAGCCGACATAGTTGTCATCACTGCTGTCCTGAGAGGCACAGGCAGATAACAAGCCACACCACACCACCAAACCGATGTAACGAAATTTCATAATGTTCCGATCGCGTCCTGCTAAATACCCATGCGATTCAGGGCATCCAGAATTTGCCGGATAACACCCGCCAGCCGAGGATGCTCGACCTCGAATTCACTTTCTTTCTCTTCCAGCTTTTCACGCAGGCTCTGACGTGGCTTTTCAACCGGCTCCTCTCCTTGGGCAATCTTGACCATGTCGGACATCAGGTTGCCCAAAACATCTCGATCTGCCGGCGCCAGGGTTTTTGCCTGCTCCAGTTCTTTATGCAGCTGCTCAAGCTGGCTATGCAATTCTTCATTTTTCATTGTTTCCACCTCTCATTACGACTGCGCAGTCTATGCCACACAACATTTTTTCCGTTTATTTAGTATATGCCGATCTATCGCAGAAGAGCGTTGGCAGTTTTATCCATTATTGAGACGGAAGAAAGTCCGCCTTGGACACCCAGCTTCAGTCAACAACAATCCTTTATTCGGCTTAATATAAGGCCATCATAGCGACATTTTCTATTTCTGGCACAGCATTTGCGGAAGTTTCCCTGAACGCCCAAAAGAGGCTAAAAACTACAATATCTGCTCTAAATTGGTGCGCATGCATCAATAAGGGGTTTCTTA
>SBGI01000124.1 GCA_006227015.1 Gammaproteobacteria bacterium | reverse complement strand
TTATGATCCGTGATCTCTCTGGCGGGCAGTGGCTTTAACGCGACGGTACATTTTACCCATTCTGCGACATCATGCGAGGGTTTGGGGTAGAATGATCCACCTTTTTTCTACCAGTTCCTTCAAATATGGCTGCTGAAATGAGCCTCTCAGAATGGGTGGAGCGCTTTCTCCCTGACCTATACCGTCCCGGCACTCCGCTTTCCATGGTTCCCCTGTGTGGTGACGCCGGCTTTCGCAGTTATTCCCGGGTGAGCTCCCGCCCCACATTGTTGGCGGTATCCGCTCCTCCGGAGCATGAAAACAACGCGGCCTTCGTCAATATTGCACTGCTGTTAAAAGCTCAGGGTGTTCATGCGCCCCGGATTATTGCTGTGGATTATGCACAGGGCTACTTGCTGCTGGAGGATTTTGGGGATCAGTTGTTATTGCCCCTGCTCAATGAACAAACGGTAGATGTTCTCTACACCAAAGCCGAGTCAGCATTGCAGGCTATACAGCAGATTGACGTTTCCGTCCATCCGCTTGCCGATTACGATCGTTCAATGTTGTTGGCCGAAATGAATTTGTTTCCCGAGTGGTTTGTCGGCAAGCTTTTGGGTATCGAATTGTCCGTGCCGGAACAGCAATTGCTCAGCACGACATTTGAGATTCTTGTGGACAGCGCGCTATCCCAGCCACAGGTGCTGGTGCATCGGGATTATCACTCGCGCAACCTGATGCTGCTGGAGAATAATGACATTGGCGTGATCGATTTTCAGGATGCGGTCACAGGTCCATTTACATATGACTTGGTATCCCTGTTGCGGGACTGCTATATTCGATGGTCCGCTGAATTGGTATCTAGGCGGGCGCTAAATTACTACCGGCGTGCAGTAGCTGCCGGCATCGCTACCCCGGTGTCGGACAAGCAGTTTTTTCGCTGGTTTGATCTGATGGGGTTGCAGCGGCATATCAAGGTCCTGGGTATTTTTGCCCGCCTGTATTTACGTGATGGCAAGGCAGGTTACCTCAATGACCTTCCTCTGGTTATCCGCTACACCCTGGAACAGCTGGACTCCTATCCGGAGCTGAACGAGTTTAAAGCCTGGTTTGAACAGCGGGTGTTAGCTGCTGTAGAGAGCCAGCCCTGGTATCAGCCCTGGCAGCAGGCCGGTGATTCGCAACGGGAACTACTATGAAAGCTATGATTCTAGCCGCCGGATTTGGCGAACGCCTTCGTCCCCTGACTAACGACACCCCGAAACCGCTGTTGAAAGTTGCCAATAAACCCCTGATCCAATATCACGTAGAACGACTGGCAGCAGCTGGTGTGAGAGAGCTGGTGATCAATACCTCCTGGCTTGGTGATCAGATCGAGTCATTCCTGGGCGATGGTTCC
Organism: Gammaproteobacteria bacterium; assembly: GCA_006227015.1. Next base: position 2,259 of record SBGI01000124.1, on the reverse strand, counting down.
CGGTTTGGTGTGAGCATCAATTGGTCCAGAGAAAACGATCCACTGGAGACGGGAGGTGGTATCCGGCGGGCGCTGCCCCTATTGGGGGGAGAACCATTTCTGGTGGTCAATGGTGATGTCTGGACGGATTACCCATTGCAGAGCCTGGTGGAAAGGCAATGGACCGAGGAAATGGATGCCCACCTGGTGTTGGTGCCAAATCCCGCCCACCACCCCAAAGGGGATTTCTCCCTGGACAGCGGGCAGTGTGTGCGTTATGCCACAGAGGGTGAGGCCACGTTTACGTTTAGCGGTATCAGCGTGATGAGGCCGGAAATTTTTGCCATGTACAGCTCTGCTAGCGAACGCTTTCCGATACGCGAAGTGCTGGCCGGTGGTATCCGTGATGGTTATGTAAGCGGTGAAACCTATACCGGAACCTGGTGGGATGTAGGCACCCTGGAGCGCCTTGAAACACTCAACGCACTGGTAACAGGTTCGACGGTGGTGCCTGGAAAAAAGCCACTACTTAAAGCAGGCTAGTTGTCTTCCGTTGGGGGTTCCGGCTGTTCCTGGACTTCAGGCTGTTTTTCCTGTTCCTGGGCAAAATGCAGAGCCATCTCAAAGGCCTGATCGGTGAAGGCCAGTACCTTGCTGAAACCCTCGTCCGAAAGTTTCCGGGCGGCATCGCGGTTGCGGTAGATTTTCAGCAGCTGGACTTCTCTTTCTGCCGTGATGACCAGTCTATCTATGCCAATTTTTTCCAGCAGTTCTGACACCCTGGGGCTGTATGTGCGCACATATTTGACAATAAAGGGCAAGGGGTCATTGCGAGAATAGAGGGATGCCAGCCTCAGGATAATTTCCAAGGGAAGTGCCGCTTTTCCTTCTTCTACGGCTTTCAGTAAATCCGGGTCTTTCAGGTCGATGGCGTGGGCCAACTCGTTAATGGTAAGCCCTGCCACTTCCCTCAGGTCACGCAGTGAGCGACCGGCTTTTCCCATCCGCTCCATCTGCTCCGGAGTCTGCATAATGGTTTTGGCGGCTTGGTCGCGAGTCTTTTCGGCAGCGTATTTCAGTGCTGAGGTGGAAAGCTCTTTCCAGCCGTCCAGGAATACGCTCAAGCCTTCCAGTGCGCTGACTTCCTCGCTGTCTTTCGGATTATCGGACTGCTTGCTCATGGGCTATCCTCGGTGAAAACACTCGCCGTACCATGGCAGTATATACAAACTTTTGTGCTGGTTTGCTTTACAGGGCTTTGGCAGATCAGCAGCCTGTTGCAGAGGCAGAATGGAGGTGAACCATGCAGCATGTCTGGCGATGGAGCTTTATCGGCTGCCTCTTTGCTGTGCTGATCATTATGCTGGTGCCATCCGGGTCTGGCAGCATGTTGCCCGGCCAGGACAAAGTGCTACACGGTGTCACCTTTTTACTATTGTTTCTACTTGGCTCAAAGGCTTTTCCCCACCCGGGTTATCGCAACAGGTTGTTTTCCTGGCTACTGGTATACGGTATAGCGATTGAGTTGCTGCAAGGGTTGAGTGGCTACCGCTCAATGGAAGTCTGGGATGGGGTGGCGGATTTGGCGGGATTGCTGATTGGACGAATCTGGGTGCTCAAAAAAAGCCAGTCACATGGCTGCTGTGATTAATCCCTGAGCGCCAAGCGTAGATTGGCGGGCCGTAAAACCGGGCTGCCACAAAACATCAATGTCAGAGTAGTCAGATCATCCCAGGGGTTAGCAGTACGCAGCCCTTTGATTGCCCGGTCTATCCCACCTGCCAGTCTCAGCATCTGCTTGAGGTGATTGATCGGCAAGCGCTTCAGGGCCATCTTCACAGGGCGTTTGCGCTTTTCCCAAACACCGAGATTTTTCAACACCCAGTCCATGTGGTCACCGGCGTCTAGGGATTCCCTGGCTTTGATCAGTGTGCGCAATTCACGTGCCAGGGCCCACAGGATCACCGTGGCGTCGGTGCCTTCATCTCTCAAACCCCTGAGGTTGCGGCTGGCCCCCTGGGCATCCCCTTCCAGGGCCTTGTCGACCAGTGCAAAGACGTTAAAGCGTGCGCTGTCTGCTACCACAGTGGACATCGTTGCGGCATCGACTTCTCCCTCGGGCAGCAGAAGTTTCAGCTTTTCGATTTCCTGCACAGCGGCCAGCAGATTGCCTTCCACCCGGTCGGCAAGAATGTCCACAGCCTGCCTGCTGGCTTGTATGCCGGCCTGCTGCAGTCGTTTGCCAATCCAGGCCGGCAGCTGTCCCGGAGGTACGGGCCA
>SBGI01000159.1 GCA_006227015.1 Gammaproteobacteria bacterium | reverse complement strand
CACGGAGAGCACCCAATGACCTTTATCGTTGGCGAAAACTGCATCAAGTGCAAATACACTGACTGTGTGGAAGTTTGTCCGGTGGACTGCTTTTACGAAGGCCCGAATTTCCTGGTAATTCACCCGGATGAGTGTATCGACTGCGCCCTCTGTGAACCCGAGTGTCCGGCCGAAGCCATCTTCTCTGAAGACGAGCTACCCGATAACCAGCAGGTTTACCTGGAGCTGAATGCGGAGCTGGCGGAAGTCTGGCCGAACATTACTGAAAAGAAAGACCCTGCCCCCGACGCAGAAGAGTGGGACGGCGTGGAAGACAAATTGCAGTATCTGGAGCGTTGATGCCAGACAGGCAATCAAACAAGAGAAAAGGCGGCCCATAGGCCGCCTTTTTTATTTCACTGTTACTTGTATTAATACCTGCCAAACAGGGTTACATCAATCTCTACTCCAACCAAACCTTTTAAAAACCCTTCTAAAACCTTAGCGGATACCACACTCGAAGCACTGCAAGTACATGCCACGGGGGTCATTCAGCTGACCCAGCGGGTGCAGTGAGTTACCCAACGCATAGAGCCCGACCAACCAGCCCTGGGGCATCCAGCTATTAGAACGCCGGGCTATCCAACCTGCCACCTGACCATTCGCCAGCTCCTGCAACAGCTGTTCACGAAAGTCCAAAGGTTTACGGATTTCTTCAACCTCGTACTGCTCCAGCCCAGCCACTCTGGCTGCCGCCTCAATCGCCGCCTGTAAATCGCCCAGTTCATCCACCAGACCCAGCTCCCGGGCTTTTTCCCCAGTCCAGACGCGACCCTGTGCCACTTCATGTATGGCCTCGGGCGAGGTGCCGCGAGCATCCGCCACCAGGGAAAGAAAGTGATCGTAGATATGATTCACCCCAGACTGAACAACCTGCTTGGCCTGATCCGACATAGGTCGATCCAGCTGGTACAGATCCGCCAGCTCTGTAGTACCGATGCCATCATTGTTGATGCCGAGCGCCGCGAGGCTTTCTTCAAAGGTAGGAATCACCCCGAACACACCGATGGAGCCGGTAATGGTTGTGGGGCTCGCCCACACTTCGTTGGCCCCCATGGCAATCCAGTAGCCGCCTGACGCCGCAACGGTACCCATTGAGACAATCACCGGTAACCCGGCCTTTCGAGTGGCCAGTAACTCCTGGCGGATCACCTCAGAGGCAAAGGCACTGCCACCGGGACTGTCAATGCGCAAAACCAGCGCTTTCAACTGGTCATCCTTGCGCGCCTGCTGGAAGCGCTGGGCGAGGCTGTCACCTCCCACCGTGCCCGCAGGCTGTTCGCCGTCGAGAATCATTCCCTTGGCCACAATGATGCCAATCTTGTCGCTAGCCGGGGCCGGTTCCAGGGCTTCAGCTCTGCGGCTATGGCTCAGGTAGCGCTTCATATCGATACCCTGATAATTACCCTCTTCATCAACCCCGGCCAACTGCCGAAGCCGGTCAGCCATCTGCGGTCTGGTCGATAACTTGTCCACCAGACCCGTTGCCACGGCCAGTTCTGCCGTGTTGCCCCGGTGATCTGCCAGCTTGGCACCCAGGTTATTCACGTAATCATTGATGGCATCAATGGGCAGATTGCGCTGGCTTTCCACCCGGCTGGTATACACCGACCACAGGGCGTTGAGCCAGGCGCTGTTGTGTTCTCTGGATGCCGGTGACATATCTGTGCGGGTAAAGGGCTCGATGGCATCCTTGTAGGTGCCCACCCGGAAGACATTGACGTTGACGCGCAGTTTATCCAGCGCATCCTTGAAATAACTGTGGTAGCTGCCAAAGCCGGTAATCAGAACCGCACCCATCGGGTTGAGATGGATTTCGTCGGCGTAGCTGGCCAGGTAATACTGTTCCTGGGTGAAATTGTCACCCACCGCGATAATGGGTTTACCGCTTTTGCGGAACGATTTCAGAGCCTGTCCCACATCTTCCAGCTTGGTGAGCCCTCCCCCCAGCAGGTAATCCAGTTCCAGTACCAGGGAAGTGATCCTCGGGTCAGTGGCACCGCGATCAATGGCTTCCACCACGTCCTGAACCAATGTTTCGGCATCAGCGGGGCCGCTTTGTTGCATCAATTGTGTCAGCGGGTCGGTATAGGCTTTCTGTTCCACCAGAAAGCCGCCGGGTGCGATACGCAATGCCGCGCTTTCCGGCAGTGGCTGCACATCTTTCTGAAACATGCTGACAATCAGCACCACAATAATCAGTACAAACAGCAGGTTAAACAGCACGCGAATGCCGTGTGCAAGCCTGCCCACGAAGCGAAAAAGGGCGCGGAAAAAGCGGCGGATCAAACCGGGTTTGTCACTCATGGGTTATCTTCCTGATAAAGCGAGTACTGTTTCCAGCGACTGAACATCATGGCCGCCCCGAACAACACCACAATAAGAACCAGTTCTACCGCATCCAGCCAGTTGGCACTGGGCGCAAACAGGTTGGTCACCGTCACCATGAAATACATCAGCGTGACAAAGCAGAGCATGGATATGGTTTTGTAACGCTCCTTGCGCAATCCCGGCAAAAAAATCAGCAATGGCACCATGGTAAAAACCATCAGGCTGACCGGGGTTCCCGACCAGATGGCATTCAACAACAATACCGCCATTAACAGCAGGTAGCTGCCCCAGGTGAGTTTGCGGGCCACACCCAGCTTTTTATAGAGTTGCGGAATCACTTTGGTCATGGGGTCACCAGCTTTTTGGCCAGCGAAGCCATACGTTTCCCCTGGGCGATACAGAGCGCAATTTCTTCCTCCGTCAGTGACCGGCTGCCATCGCCACCGGCCTGATGGGAGGCCCCATAGGGCGTGCCGCCGGACGACGTAGTGTGCAATGCTTGCTCGCTGTATGGCAGCCCGGCAATCACCATGCCCTGGTGCAAGAGTGGCAACATCATACTGATCAGGGTGGTTTCCTGCCCCCCGTGCAAGGATCCCGTCGAGGTGAACACAGAGGCGGGTTTTCCAATCAGACTGCCGTTGAGCCAGAGGTCACTGGTGTTGTCGATAAAATATTTCATCGGCGCAGCCATGTTGCCAAAACGGGTCGGGCTGCCAAGTACCAGCCCCGCACAGTCACGCAAATCATCCTTGCTGCAATAGACGGCGCCTTCAGCGGGAATCTCCGGCTCTGTTGCCTCGCAGGTTGCCGACACCGGTGGCACTGTGCGCAGCCGACCTTCCAACCCGCCCTGCTCAATGCCGAGGGCGATCCGCTCTGCCATGGCGCGGGTATGGCCATAGCGGGAATAATAGAGAACCAGAATATAGGGCATCAGAGAATGTCCAGGACCTGTTCGGGCGGGCGGCCCAGTGCCGCTTTGTCACCGTTGATAACGATCGGTCGCTCGATCAGTTTGGGATGCTCCACCATGGCACGAATTAACTGTGTGTCGCTGAGACTGGTGTCAGCCAGATTGTTTTCCTTGTAGGCATCTTCACCCTTGCGCAGTAACTGGCGCGCCGAGATACCCAGCTTGGCAAGTATGTCGGTGAGGGTTTTTTCATCCGGAGGTGTATCCAGATAAAGAATGATTTCGGGATCGATACCCTGCTCTTCCAGAAGAGCCAGAGTTTGACGGGATTTGGAACAACGGGGATTGTGATAAATGCT
>SBGI01000213.1 GCA_006227015.1 Gammaproteobacteria bacterium | reverse complement strand
CCCATGCTCTTGGTAGTGAAAAAGGCATCCATGGCAGAATCCAGCACCTCTCTCGCCATACCCGGGCCATTATCAGAAACAGCGATACACACATAGGGACCAGGCGTCAGGCCGCACAAAAAGCAGTCGCCTTCATCAAAGTTCACGATGGTGGTGGTGAGCTTGATAGCATCATCCATACTCGGTTTTTCCACCAGCGCATCCCTGGCGTTGATCACCAGATTGAGGATGGCGGTTTCAAAACCAGACACGTCCAACATGCAAGTGGTCTGCTCTGCCGTCAGGCTCATCTCCAGGACAATGTCATCACCCACTGTGGCCTGCAGCAGCCCTCTCATCTCAATCAGCGTCTGGTTCACATCCATTTTAACCGGCGTGAGACTCTGCTTTCTGGCAATTGCCATCAGTTTTTTGGTCAATCCGGCGCCGCGGAGAGCGGCCTGCAACGCAATATCCAGGTATTTTTTGCTGGACATGCTGCCCGGCTCCAGCTCAGTCGCCAGATCGAGATTAGCGACAATGATCCCCAGCAGGTTGTTGAAATCGTGGGCCAATCCGCCGGTCAGTTGTCCGATCGCCTCCATGCGCTGTGAGCGGATCAGCTGCTCCTGAGCCGAGCGTTCCTGGGTGATGTCGGCAATCAGCCAGACATTACCCCTATCGGGATTGGATTTATCAAGCGCCCTGCCTGTCAGGCTGCCCCAGAACAGCGAGCCGTTCTTGCGTTTGAACGCCGCTTCCAATAGGTAATTTTCCCCTACCGGCTGAGTTTCTACACTTTCTACGAATTGCTGGGAATCAGCCTGATTGGCAAAAAGGGTACCTGAGCCTCGACCGATCAGCTCTTCATCGGTATAGCCAAACAGCTCCCTTACCCGCTTGTTGCCGCGCCGGATAATCCGGGTTCCGTTTTCATCCGAGCGGGTGAAGAAAATACCAATCAGCGCCGCGTCAAAAATGGCCTGCTGCTGCGCAGACAAGGCTCTCAGTTTGGCCTGACTTTCCCGCATTTCGGTAACATCGCGGGCAATACCTACTGTGCCCATCACCTCTCCATGGTTATCCAGTACCGGCCGTTTGATCGTATCGATCCAGCGCCGGCTGCCATCACTACTGTGCAGGGGTTCTGTGACTTCGTGGACTTTTTTACTGGCGATGACTTTCTGGTCGTCGATGGTATACTTGTTAGCACAAGCCTCAGGCCATATGTCGTGGTCAGTCTTGCCGATCAACTCCTGGCGCGTGTATCCCGCTGAGCGGCAGAAGGCATCGTTGACCGCGATAAAACGACCATGAAGATCCTTAAACCAGGCCAGATCCGGAATATTTTCCAGCAGCGCCTGGTTTCTCGATTCCGTCATCTTGCGTTGGCTGATATCCCTGATGAAGGACGCGAAATAAATATCCTCATTCAACTCCACCTTCTCGGTGAAAATCTCCACATCACGCAGGCTGCCATCTTTGGCCAGGGCCTTGAACTCCATCAGGCAACCCAGAATACGGCTTTCTCCTGTCTCCAAGTGATGCTTCAACCCCTGATCATGTGCCTCCCGATGTTGTTGAGGAATAATCATACTGGACAGTAATTGCCCTCTGGCCTCTGTGGCAGACCAGCCAAATATGCGTTCCGCTGCGGGACTCCAGGTAGTGACCAGACCATCGCAGTCAATCTCTATCAAAGCATCAAGGGAACCATCAATCAGCTTTTTCAGGTGGCTGGCATTTTCCTGGGCTATTTTCTGGACATGGGCCCGGCGCTGCATCATGTTGACGATGTAGTACGCTTCCACTCCACCAATAATAGAAACCATCAGAATGAAGAAGGCCAGCCAGTCGATCAGGTCCGTCAACAGCTGCGGGCGGACTCCGGTGGAGAACGCAACAACCAGCGGAAAATCCGCCACGTCAACGGTCCGCACCAGATGAAATTGTTGCCTGCGAATATCGTCCAGATCCCGTGGTGGCACATCGTCTATGGATTGATGTTGTCCGTACCGGAACACATTGCGAAAGATTTCTTCGTCCGGGACAAAAAGGTACCCGTATACCCCGAGGTCATCTTCTGGCGCAGCCGTCATCATAAGATTGCCAAAGGGATAAATTCCGAAAACCATGCCGCGCGGTTCGGAAAAAGCGCTGTCGATTATTGGTGTGGCAATCAGAAAAGCATCCGTAAAGCCCGGCATTAAGGGAGGCAGGGAAGCCATGTCCGGCACACAGACTACAGCTTTCCGGGCAACGATCATCTGTTCCACCATAGGGGCACAGGAAGGAAAAAGCTGCATGAAGTCTTTATCGCGAAGCAATTTGTACCTGGGCGATCCGGACAGGTATTCCACCTTCATGGCATTGCTGCTATTGTCTGCGGCAGACGAATTATCATCGAGTCCAGGCTCGGAAAAAGGCACCCAGCCAACTACATCGTGGTTCAGTTTGGCCCCCATCCGGTAATTGGCAAAGGCTTTGAATTCCTTCTCTGTTACCTCCACTGAAGCGACGAACAGCCCGGCCAGCTGGCGCTGCCGGTCTAAATTCATTTTATGATTATCGGAAATCCGTTCTGCCCATTGTTCAACCTGAATGGATAATTCAAAAAGGGTCTGCTCCTGTTCGTGAAACAGGTAGGCGAGCAATATCATATTGACGGAACAGAAAACAATCAGTCCGCTCAGAATCGCCTTGCCATTAACTTTAAATGTTCGAATGTCCGTTCTGTCCATGTGTACTATTGCCGCAGCTACTCGATTACTTTGTCCAACGGATATAGGCCGCCGCTGTCCTTACCGCTTGTCCTGCTCTATTTCTCGTCGACAGACCAGTAGGTAGTGCCAGCGACCAACAAAGTACCTTTTCTAACACCTGTTAATCCAGCATAGTATTACCCATTGGCAGTGTCGATTGGCCATTCAAGCGAATGTCTCTACTGCGCAAATGTTAGGTCAGCGGGTTTGGCTTATTTGTAAACATTTTGTAAATTCTGATCGTGTTGTGAGCTTTGTTGATGTCAGGACAGGAAAAACAACTTAAGCCCCCACGGGTTTGCGTGGTTGAAGATGACGAGTCTCTACAGCAGGTCTACCGCCAACTGATTGAGCAAGCGGGCTATGACTTCCAGGGGGTTTATACCCTCGAAGAGGCCCGCAGGAAACTGGCCGGCAATGCATTTGACCTGATCATTCTCGATTGGACATTGCCGGATGGCAGCGGGGACTCGTTGATCAAGGAGTGTCGTGAGCAACTGCGCCTGAACGTCCCCATCATTATCGTCACCGGACTGGATGAGGACACCAACATCGCCAATGCGCTGTTGATGGGGGCTGACGACTACATTGTCAAACCCTTCCAGAAGCAGGTATTCATGGCCCGCTGCGCCGCTGTTCTGCGCCGCGCCAACCTGCCCGCCGAGCCCCAACGCGGACCACAGGACAACTACTCACCGTACAGTTTTGACGAACCCAACCAGCAGGTCTCTTTAAGAGGTCAACCGATCAGCCTCACTGGTAAGGAATACCAGCTTGCCCTGCAGTTGTTCAGCCACAGCGGCAGCATCCTTTCCCGCAGGGAGTTGCTGGAATCCGTGTGGGGTGTTGCCAATGACATCGACACACGTACAGTGGATGCGCATATCGGCAAACTGCGCCGGAAAATGCAAT
>SBGI01000060.1 GCA_006227015.1 Gammaproteobacteria bacterium | reverse complement strand
ACCACCTGGTACTGGCGCACCATGCCTCCCACGGTAGCGATTTCCGAAACCCCCGGCACAGTTTGCAGCTCATATTTGAGGAACCAGTCCTGGAGACTGCGCAGTTGTGCCAGATCATGCTGGCCACTGCGATCCACCAGCGCATAGGCGTAAACCCAACCCACGCCGGTGGCATCCGGGCCGAGCTGGGGCTTGACCCCCGGCGGCATATCTCCAGCCACCTGGCTCAGATACTCCAGCACCCTTGAGCGGGCCCAGTACAGGTCAGTGCCATCCTCGAAAATCACATACACGTAGGAATCACCAAAAAAGGAATAGCCCCGAACAGTCACCGCGCCCGGCACCGACAGCATCGCGGTGGTCAGTGGATAGGTCACCTGATCCTGCACCACCTGCGGCGCCTGGCCAGGGAAACGGGTCTTGATGATGACTTGCACATCGGACAGGTCGGGAATCGCGTCAACCGGGGTATGACGCAGGGAGTAGGCTCCGCCAACAACCACCATCGCGGCCAGTAGCAACACAATGACCGGGTTGCGCACCGACCAGTTAATCACTTGATTGATCATGGCCTGCTCCTCAGTGCTGGTGCTGATGTTGGGGCGGAGGTTGGATCTGGTCGCTGTCCCCATCCCCGGCCATGCGCGCCATCTCGGCGTCGATGTTAGACTCGGAGTCAATCAGAAACTGGCCGGACACCACCACTTCATCACCCTGTGACAGCCCCTCGAGAATCTCTACCCGATCGGCGCTTTCCATACCGGTTTTGACCGGCACCGAGCGGTATGTACCCTCTGCCACACGTGTCACCACCCGATCATGGGCGCTGCCACGAATCACTGCCTGACGCGGAACCGATAGCCGTTCCCGGCCATCTCCAGCGAGGATTTCCAGCTGGGCATACATATTGGGGCGCAGCCGCCAGTCATCATTGTCAAAGCGGATGCGCAACTGGGTAGTGCGGGTTTGCTGATCCAGTTCCGGATAGATGTATGCGACTTCGCCAGACCAGACTTCGCCGGGATAGCTGGCGACAGTCATGGTCACGGCCTGTCCCGGCGCCAGCCACCCCGCCTGGCGTTCAAAAACCTCTGCGATCACCCACACACTGTCGAGGCGGCCAATGGCCATCAGCTCCAGTGAAGGTGTCACATACATTCCTTCGCGAACTTTCAATCCGGTGAGAATGCCGCTGCGGGGTGATTTAAAGGGCACCACTTGCGCAGCACGTCCCTTTATCTCCAGCGCAGCAATATGGTCACTGCCCAGCCCCAGGGAAAACAGCCGATGCCGGGAGGCCGACACCAGTTGGGCGTTTTTACTGCGCCGTGCCGCCAGGTAATCTTCCTGAGCATTCACCAACGCAGGGGAATAGAGCCCGAACAATACGTCGCTCTCATTGACCCGGTCGCCGACGCTGGAAACAGACAGCTGCTCCACCCACCCTTCCACGCGGGTGTGGACGTGGCTGAGCTGTTCCTCATCCAGCTGGATGTAGCCCACGGTGGCAATGCGCTGGGGCAGAGGCTCCAGCACTGCCTGGCCGGTGCGTACCCCCAGGTTCTGCTCGACTGAAGGACTGATCTTCACTTCGCCCTCGGGCATGTCGTACACCGGCACCAGGTCCATCCCCATTGGGGATTTACCGGGCTGGTCACGACGATAGTTGGGGTCCATAGGCGCCACCCAGTAGAGCGGTTGTTTTTCACTCTGGGGGGCTCCATCTCCCATGGAAGACATCTCGAAGCCTCCCCCCAACCAGTAACCGCCAACGGCCAGAGAAAGCATCAGGACTGACACTAGTATGTTTTTCATCTCAAATTTCCTCCCCACCGGGGGCATGGTCAGGCAACAGGTAATAGACCTCTGCCAGGGACTGGTAGTAGCGCTGCTGGGTCTGCTGGTAATCCAGCTCCAGCTCCAGTCGCACGCTGGTGGACTGCATCACATCGGCAAAATCGGCGGCGTCGCTGCGGTAGGCCTGCAGGGCCGCCTCCGCCTGCTGCTCACCCAGTGATAACAGCTGTTCACGGTACAACGTCAGGCTGCGCTGCAATTCGCGCACCCGGGTCAATCCTCTAACTAGCGCGGTATTCATCTCCCCCAGCAGGTCAGCGCGACCTACCCGCAATGCCTCAAGGCGATGCTTTTCGGCGCGATACTGGCGATCCTGGCGGTCGGCAGTAAACAGCGGCAGATCGACAGTGATGGCGGCGGAAAAGAAATCCGGCAAGCGGTCGCCGACCATGTCATCCGCCTCCCGGCGGGCATAACTCAACTCTACCCCCCAATTTGGCTTGTAGCGCTCACCCGCCAAGTCAAGTTGTGCGGTCTGTTGCCGAACCCGGTAATCACTGGCCTGAAACCTGGGATGTTCCGTGGAAACCGGGCCCGCTGTCGGTGCATGCCAGTGAGTTGGCCAGCGGCTGTCCAACTCGGTATAGGCGCGATCCCCCAGCCAGCGGGACAGCCAGGCCCGCTCCTCGGCAACCTGTTTATCCGCCGCCAACAGGCGGTTATCCAGCTGTCCCAGCAGCAGCTTGGCGCGCAGATAATCCTGCTGGTGCTTGCGCCCGGTGCTGTAGAAGGACAGGGTGACGTCCACCAGCTGCTCGAATACCGGCCGGTAATCCTGCAGCAACTGGCGACTGTGGCTCCAACCTGCAAGATTCAGCCAGTGTTGGCGGATCTGCTGACGCAGCCTGAGGGCGGCATCGGCACGTTCTGCCAGCACCTGGTCGGACTGGGCAAACATTTTTTCCTGGCGCAGGGCGCGGGTATCACCGGCGGGAAACTGCTGCCGTACCCCCAACTTCAACTGGGTCATCGGCTCCTGGTCAATATCCCAGGTATCCACCGGCATATTGGCACTGGCAAGAATCAGCTGAGGATCGGGCAACTGCGCGGCAAAAGTCGCCTCTTCCTGCAGGGCGAGAGACTGCTCCGAGTAGGCCTGTAAGGACAGGTCCTTCTGCAGGGCAATCTGCTCCGCAGTCTCAAGGGTCAGGGGCTGTGCCGCAGCAATCAGTGGCAGCAGCAATAGACAGCATGTGGGGTAAATTCGTTTGGTTAACCTGTTCATAGCGTTCTCTCACAGCAAAAAAGTTCGGGTCCGGTTCGGACCAGAAGGAGGAGAAAGAACAGGTTAGTTAATCAAGCCAGACGCAATGTCGCTTGTGTATTGGCGGACCACTGTGGGGTGCGGGAATATAGGCGGGTCCTGCGGGAACAGGAAGAATCGCGGCCAGCAGCAATAGCAGGCAGCCGACGATAACAAACGAGAACAGGTCCATAAAAGGATAGGATACCGGCAACTGGTCGGCCTGCAAGGCTTCACAGCAGTGGGCATCGGCTGCACCACCATCATGATGACCATGCTGACCGTCCATATCCATCTGATGGTGAGAGGCATGGGTCATACCGCTGTCCCCGGCCTGGACTGACATCGCCGGCATCAGGCCACACAAGACCATCCACCCCACTAACAGGGTGGCCAGGATATGGCGGTATTTCATGGCAATGCGTTTCATAGTCTCAATATAAACCCTGCACCGGGTGCAACGTCAACCGCTACTTGTTCTGTCAGTGTAGACCATCACAGTTCTGGGCTACCGACCGCTCACAGCCCTGACAACACCTGCAACGGAGGCTGAGTTACCGAGCGGCGGGTATATGCCACACCCAGACC
>SBGI01000063.1 GCA_006227015.1 Gammaproteobacteria bacterium | reverse complement strand
GGCATTCGCGTCAACCTGCCGGCAATCACCGAAAAGGACAAGCGCGATATTGAATTCGCCATTGAGCAGGACGTGGATTTCATCGCCCTGTCATTTGTACGGGCGGCTGACGATGTGCGCGAACTGCGGGAACTGCTGGGCAGCCGAGCCGACAAGATTCAGATTATTTCGAAAATCGAGGACCAGGAAGGCGTCAAGAACATTGAGGAAATCATTGAGGTCACCGACGGGGTGATGGTGGCCCGGGGCGACCTGGGTGTGGAAATTGCCATCGAAAAACTGCCCCGGGTACAGCGCCGTATCCTGCGCATGTGCGCACAACACGGCAAGCGGGCCATTGTCGCCACCCATATGCTGGAATCCATGATCGAAAACCCGATTCCCACCCGCGCGGAAGTGACCGACGTTGCCAACGCGGTGTATGAGGAAGCGGACGCTATCATGCTGTCCGGCGAGACCACCATCGGCAAATACCCGGTGAAGTGTGTAGAAATTCTTGATCGTATTGCCCGCTCCATTGAGCAGAGTCCCGGCCTGCAATTTACCCAGGGACTGATTTTGAAAAATGACAAGGAAGAAATTGCCGCCGCTGCGGTGAAACTGGCGGAGTCGATCAAGGCCAAGGCGATCATTGTGCCCACCAGACGCGGGCGCATGGCTGGTTACGTTACCAACTGTCACCCCCAGACGCCGGTGATCTGCGCCTTTACCAACGACAGCCGTACCCGGCGCCAGCTGGTACTGAATCGCAACGTCCTTAGCTTCCGCATCAATTTCAGCGACGATCCGGAAAAGACCCTCGCCACCGCCGCCAATATTCTTGTGCAGCGCGGCGGATTTTCAGCGGAAGACCGCCTGGTGGTGATTTCCGACGCCCTGGCTGGCTCCGGCATTGATGCCATCCAGATCCGTCAACTCGGCGATCTGCTGAAGGTACCCACCGAGTAAGCGAATTCGCTGATGCGTGGTCTATTCGGCACCCCGCTGCTTTGCACCCTGTTGCTGTCTGCCCTGGCCGCGCCTTTGGCATTGCAGGCAGAAAACGCCAGTACCCCCGCTGAAAAACATCCACCCGCCAACGTTATTCTGTTTATCGGCGATGGCATGGACGAACACCAGATCACCCTGGCGCGCAATTATCTCTACGGTGCGAATGGCAGCCTGGCCATGGAGCGCTTGCCGGTTCGCAGCTCTGCGAAAGTGCAAACACTTCGCGAAGAAGACCCCCGCCAATATCGCTACGTCGCCGATAGCGCCAACACCGCCAGCACTCTCTCCACCGGCGAACTGACCAGTATGGGGCGCATTGCCACCAGTGCGGGTGATGACCAGGATATGCCCACCGTTCTGGAAGCGGCGCGCCAGGCCGGGCTTGCCACCGGCCTTGTCACCACCGCCAACCTCACCGATGCCACCCCCGCGGCATTTGCCGCTCACACGGCCCATCGCAACTGCCAAAATCCGGGCGATATGCACAAACCCATCAGCTACCTTCCTGCCACACAACAATGCCTGGCAGACCACCAGAGTCAGGGTGGCAAGGGCTCCATTGCCGAACAGCTACTGGCCGCTGGCATCGATGTGCTGCTCGGTGGCGGGAAAAAGGAATTTGCCCGGGTCAACAGCCATGCATCCCTTGAAAAGATTGCGGCAAGCCACGGTTACCATTTGCTGCAACAACGGGAGAAGCTGCTGGCATACCGCGGCAAGAAACCCCTGCTGGGATTATTTGCCAGCAGCCATCTGCCAGTGGAGTGGATCGGCGATGGCAAGCGCCGCGCCGCGCCCATTACCTTCAACCTGATCGGGGAGCCAGTTTTTCCAGCCCCCTTTAATTGTCTACAAAACCCCGGGCATAGGGGCACACCAACGCTGGAAGAGATGACCCACATCGCCCTGAACCGGCTTTCCGGCAACTCTGCCGGTTTCTTTCTGATGGTGGAAGGTGCTTCCATCGACAAGCAGGCCCACAAGCGCAACCCCTGCGGGGAAATCGGCGAACTGCAGGCGTTTGATCGAGCGGTGGCGCTGGGGCAGGCCTTTGCCAGCAAACAGACCAACACCCTGATCATCGTCACGGCGGACCACGGACAGGCGGGGCAGATCATTCCCCTGCCGGAGTACTATCAATCCTGGGGCAATAAACAGTATCCCCCGGGCCATTACGCTGTATTGAAAACCCGGTCAGGAGAGCTGATGGCGGTGAGCTACGCCACCAACGCGCCACCGCAAGGGAAAAGCGAACTGCATACGGGTGTGAATGTCCCGGTATTTCTGCAGGGGATTGCAGCAGCAGAAGTACCGGCATTGATGGATCAGCGCACCATCAATCACCTGATGCGCCGTCACCTTGGGCTGGAATCACAAGTCCAGTAACAACCCTACTGCCAGCAGCACCGGTGTCAGTAACACCAGCACCACATTTTTGCCCAGACCCGCCACCATGACATCACGGCGCCCTTCACAGCTGCGAAGTGTTTTAAACACCTGCCAGCCCAGGGGCAGGGTTGCCAGCACCAACAGGCTCGCCATGGGTATCACCCCCAACAGGCAACCCAGCAACACCGAGCCATAGGCGCCCACCAGCAACAGGCCATACACGCTCACACTGCCAGGAATACCAAGCAGTACGGGGATGTGGTTGCGACCGATGGCACGGTCGGCCTCGATGTCCGGCAACTGGTTCAGTAGCAACAGGCCATTCACCAGAAAAAACACCAGCCAGGAAACCACCTGGGCGCTGGCCGGGAAATGCCCGGTTAACAGCCAGGCCGTACCGTTGACCATCAGCAACCCAAAACCCAGCCCCGGGGACACCAGGCAGAGCAGTGGCATACGATTGATCACACGGGTATAGGCCAGAATAATCAGGCCACCAACAACACCGAAGAAGAAAATACGCACACCCACCCGCCAGCTGAGATAACCGCCGATCATCACCATCAGCGCGAACGCGCTAATGAATAACCACTTGGCGGCCACTGCTCGCTGCGGCCTGGCTGGTAAGGTGCCACTGCCGCCGCTGAAGGGCGTCCGTTCGGTGGTCTGATCCAGGCCGCTGGCAAAGTCCTGGTATTCGTTCAGGGCATTGACCGCAATATGGGCACATAGGGCGGCAATGAATATCAGCAATGCCAGGTCGACGGGGAGCTGCCCGCTAAAGCGATAGCTGGCCGCCATGGCAGGAAACAGGACGGCAGGAGTGAGGAGTAGAAAGGGGCCGCGAGCAATCGCCAGCAGATCGGCCGCAAGCCCTTTCACCGACTAATGCCTAACTGAGGAAGAAGGTGTAGGCGGGATTATCCGTTTCCTCGGCCCAGACATAGCCCAGGTCATCGAGAAACTGATTCACCAGCTTCTTCTCTCCGGCAGGCACCTGCATACCCGCCAGCACCCGGCCGTAGGCTGAACCGTGGTTGCGGTAATGGAACATGGAAATATTCCAGCGCCCGCCCAGCTGGTTGAGAAAATTCATCAACGCACCCGGGCGCTCCGGAAACTGAAAGCGATACACCAGCTCATCCACGGCCTCCGGGGCACGACCACCGACCATATGGCGGATATGCAATTTCGCCATCTCGTTGTCGGTCATATCCTGCAACGGGTAACCCTTGGCCACCAGATCTGCCACCAGCTGCTCGCGGTCTTCATCGCCGCTCACCTGAACACCGACAAAAATATGTGCCTTATCGGGATC
>SBGI01000064.1 GCA_006227015.1 Gammaproteobacteria bacterium | reverse complement strand
GGTGGCATACAGGGCGTCTGCATGTGAGGCAAAGGCGGGACTGAGGTAAACGGATATGCTGCAAAACAGGCTGGCGGAGGTCTCGTGGCGGTAAAAGGCGGCCATGTCTGCCGGCTTGCCCGCCTGTTCATAAATTTCGGTCAGCTCAATTTGCAGGTCATCAAAATCGGGGCCCGCTAACAGGGCATCGCCCAGGTCAATGGCAAACCAGTTATTCATGGGGCGAGACCCTTGGCGGTGATAGTCTGTGTATTTTACACATCCCGCCCCATTCTACAGGGTCAGATCTTGATTTCGCTGATCTGAATAGTGGGCTGCACGTTGGTAAAGTTGGGCAGGTCCCCAAGAATCTCATCAGCGTTAGGGCCAAATGACTGCTGAAAGGCTTCCACGGAATCAAAGGTCAGGTGTCCCATGGCAATAAAGGCGGGGGCTTCTCCCGGCGCGCCACCGGCAATGCCGTGGTCTACGGCACCGGCTTTCAGGGCGTCGCCCAGCAGTGATACCACCAGAGGCACGTGAGTATTGCAGTAATAATCAATGTCGAAGGTTGCTTCTGCGCTGTTGGGATACATCACACTGACTTTTATCATTGTTGTTTTCCTCTTAATGACTAGATAACTCGATAACATAGAATCTGACGAGCAGGATGATCTATGTAGAGAACTTCATAGCACTCAGGTTAGATGGTCGAGCGCCAGATACAATCCCACCATAGGCGCAAATTTAGCGGGTGCAACTAGGCTGAAGGTACTACGGTAGAGAGCGCTCTAACATCACTGATCTGCGCCGTACCCGATTTGCAAGTCCTAAATCCCGCATCCATACTCAAAAAAGCAGTAATCCTATCTGTAAGTCTTAACACTAACATCTTCAGTAAGGAGAGCTTCATGAAATTTTTAGTCAAGTTATTACCTGTTCTGGTGGTTGTGGCGGTCGCTGGTTGTGCCAGCAATTCTTCGGTTGATGAAGTCAGAGCTATGGCAGAGGAAGCACAGCGAGCTGCCGCCGAGGCAAGTAAAGCGGCTGCTAATGCCCAGCGTACAGCGGATGCCGCCAACAAGGCTGCGGCCAACGCTCAAAGTACTGCTGACGCGGCGCAAACCTCAGCCAACGAAGCTAACGAGAAAATTGACCGGGCCTTTAAAAAGGCCATGCAGAAGTAGAGCGTTTACTCAATGATATCCAGCCAGTCTGAGCGGTCTGGCTGGATATGATTCTGGTAAAACTCGAAATCTGACAGTGAATGGGGCTCTATTCCTACGAGTACAGGTATGCCCGTTGCCTGTGCTATTACCACATCAACCCTGCCCCAGTTAATCAGGATTTCAGGTAGCTCCTGTTGCATCGACGTTAGCTTTTTAACAACGCCTGAGCGGTTTCCTTCCTGTGCCACGCCATCAAGTTCCAGGGGCTGATGTACCTCCAGGTACAGCATTTTGCCCTGCCAGCCGATTTTATAAGGCTGATTGACGATGGCGACCGGGGTGTTAATCGGCACGAGGTTGTAGAGTTCCTCAATGTGCTCGGGGTACATGCGGATACAGCCATGGGTAACCTGCATGCCAATGCCAAAGCGCTTGTTGGTGCCGTGGATAAAATAGCTCGGAATGGCCAATGCCAGTAAATAGTCGCCCAGGGGATTGTCCGGACCAGCAGGTACGATTCTGGGCAGAAAATCACCTCGGGCAGCATGCTCTTCGCGGATACTTTCCGGGGGATACCAGGGCGGGTGTTCAATACGCAGGGTGACACGGGTTTCCGTCAACGGCGTTGCCCAATCCCGGCGACCGACGCTGATAGGGTAAACCGTCACAATGTCATTGCTTTCTTCATCCTGGTGGTAAAAGAAAAGACGCATTTCTGCCGTATTGATGACAATGCCTTGCCGGGGCGCATCCGGCAGAATCACATGGAATGGCAGCAGGACTTTACTCCCGTCATCGGGAAGCCAGGGATCAATGCCCGGATTTGCAGAGCGGATCATGTTGTATCCCACCCGGTATCGTGCGGCGACATCAATCAGCGTCTCTTCCCGAGATACGTAGGTGCGGCTGTTACTGCCAACCAGATCAGCGTTTGTATCGGGAGCCAGAACAAACCGGTTCTGGGCCAGGCAGGGCAGGGAACAAAGGGCGATTAATAGCAGGCCAAATACACCAGCTTTTCTCATGGTCTTCTGAAAGGGTTTCCAGGCTGCCATCAGGGAACAATATTAATCGGAGTCCCTGGCTTAATGGCCGGCCAGATTTCATCCATGTCTTCATTGGTCACGGCAATACAGCCATCGGTCCAGTTGAATATTTGCATCTGCTCAGGGGGTAAGGGTGTATCACTGGGCATGCCGTGAATCATGATCGATCCTCCGGGGCTCGCGCCATTCTCCGAGGCCCGTTTTATATCCTGTTCATTAGGATAGGAAATATGAATGGCCTTGTAAAAATCACTTTTTGCAGTCTTGAAATCGAGAATATAACGGCCCTCTGGCGTTCGCTCATCACCCGCATGTTGTTTGTGCCCGCGCGGTCTGGGCCCCAAAGCGATGGGATAGGCCTGGTACTTAACCCCACCCCGCAGCAAATAAAGCATCCTCTCTGACTTGTCGACCAGCACGCTGTCGGCGAGAAGTCGCTCGCCAGACATTGCCTGCTGACAAATCAGCAAACCGATCAATAAAACTTTGTACATAGTGGGTAAGATTGCTCCACGTCATTAGTAGGCTTCAAAGGGTGGCCACCAATAAAAGCTTAATTCAAAAAAGACTGGGCATTTTTAGAAGTTTGTACACACTACTAACCTACCGAAAAATAATAAGTTGTGAAGCAGCGACCGGCTAACTCAGTCTTCTCAAATTTAGTAGATATTTGTTTTAGTGCCTTATATTCCGGTCTGCTGTCGAGTAAATGAAAGAGTATTTCTTTATGCCCCAGCTCATTCGCCCAGCACATGAGAGTTTTGAAGATGGGTAAGCCACAGCCCCAAAACTTCTTCGCGATAACAATGGCTATTTCAAATCCCTTATCATCCGGCTGGATGCCACACCAACCTGCTAATGCCCCATCTATGTAAACTACCCGAACACGGCAGCCCTGCGTGTTGTCGATACTTATTTTTTCTTTCACCCACTCTTGAAGGCTGGCCTTATCGAAATAGGGATGATCAATTAAATGAGTTCTCAAGGAATCCTCATTGACGATTTCTAAGAAATCTTTCGGATTCGCCTGACTAAAGCTGAAGTATTCAATGTCACTCATAACCGGATGCTTTTAACGATGTACATAAGGAGCGCGCGGCTTTTTGCGCGTCCCAAAGAAAGCCACGTTTTTTGTGGCTGAAGTGATTTTAATGTTCTTTTTAGGCCTGATCTGATTATTTGATGGAGCTGGGCTTCGATATTCCACGCCTAGGGAACAAGCGCCACTAGAAGACCCGCAAAAGGCAGGACAGCAAAAGCCCCCTCAGTTTCCTGCAGGGGGCTTCGCTTAAGAGGGGGGCAGGACTCTTACTGTGCGCCGTTGGCCTTGAGGACGTCGACGTAGTCTTCCGCATGGCGGTGTTGGCTGGCGACGGCGAGCAGAGTCTTGCCATCGGGATTGGTGGCGTTGATGTCGTGGCCCGTCTCCAGGAAGAATTTCACGAAAGTCTCAAAGTTTTCCACTTTCATGCCGCGGTAGGCTTTTTCCAGCAGGTGGAAGTCGCGGTTGACGCCTTC
>SBGI01000170.1 GCA_006227015.1 Gammaproteobacteria bacterium | reverse complement strand
TCGTCGGCAGAAAGGCCCGAGCCTCCACCAATCAGAGCTGCAGCACCCCGACCACGCTCGGTATCAAACAGCCCTGGCAACAGGTTGTTGATGGTGACATTGTGGCGGGCCGTATCCCGAGAGATACCCGCCACGAACCCCGTCAGACCGGAACGGGCGCCATTAGATAAACCCAGAGCGCTAACGGGCTGCTTAACAGCGGCACTGGTGATATTAACGATTCGGCCAAAGCCTCTCTCAAGCATGCCATCCAGGGTGCGTCGAATCATGTCAATGGGGCTGTACATATTGCCATTGACCGCTTCAAACCAGTGCTGTTGACGCCAATCACGAAAATCGCCGGGGGGAGGTCCTCCAGCATTATTGATAAGTATGTCTGGCTTCGGGCAGGCTGCAAGGGCAGCATCCCGGCCTTCTTCTGTGGTGATATCTGCGACAACAACGTTCACCTGGGCACCGCTCTTTTCCCGGATCTCATCTGCTGTCTGTTGCAATACATCCTGTTGGCGAGCCAGTATGGTAACGATAGCGCCTTCTGCCGCCAGTGCAGCGGCACAGCCCTTGCCCAAGCCCTTACTGGCCGCACAAACCAATGCATGTTTTCCCGCAATACCCAGTTCCACAACAGGATTCTCCGCACAAAACTCAGGGTGCAGAGGCTAGCATGAAATGGTCGAGATACGTGAGACTAAAGCCAGCGTGAATTGCGGGAAAACTGGCTGCGCAGAAACTCCATTTGATCGCCCAGTATGCGCTTCGAATTGATCAGAGCCAGGTACTCGGCATTGTTGGGGCGAAAGGGCAAGGCCACCAACTGCATATTGATCTCTTCCAGCAGTTGATCCGCTTTGTGCTGATTACAGCGCCGACAAGCTGCAACTACATTTTCCCATTTATCAAAGCCACCCCTGGAGGTTGGCACAATATGGTCTCGGGTCAGACTGGCCGCAGGAAACGGCCGAGCACAGTACATGCAGAGATACCCGTCACGAGCAAACAACGCGGGGTTGTTGAGTGGATAATTGGTCCTCGGGCGCGCCAATTGCTCACCGCCGGTGGCAATAATGCTGGGCAAGACAACCTGTGAAGTTTTTCCGGTCAATCGGGAGCACCCGCCCCGAACACGCTTCACTTCATCACCCAGTGTCCAGACAATCATCTCCCTGGCAAACAGGCACACCGCTTCCTGCCAGTCCAGCCATTCTATTGGCTGACCTGCCTGATTCAGTCGCAAGATCCTAGGTTGCATGATCAATGCTCCCCCGCAAAAAAAATAAAGGTCGTTGACAAGAAAAAAGCCCCGCCAGACGAACAGGCAGGGCTTTTATAGAATTCGTTAAAGTGCGGAGGGCGCATCCGGCACGCCACGCTATGTGGGGTTGGATGCGACTGATTCGATGGGGCCTAGGCACCCTTACACCGAGTATTTTCTTGAAGGCTGACCCCTCCAAAGGGTGTGTTTAACCCATAATACCCAAGTCTTATGACCTGTCAATGACAGAAAATAAAGCCCCGATACCGGAAGGTATCGGGGCTAAAGGCAGTATAGGAAAGTCGCTTGTCCGGCCATGGAACAGAAATTACCCAACGTCCCTGTTGATCCTTGGTAATACACGTCCGTGTGCCGCAGCATCCATGCAGGTTCAATATCTCTTTTTTAGGGTGACTTTTATATTGGGTCTTTTCTGCTTTTTGTGTAGGAAAAAGATTACAAACAGGCCATTGATCAAATTGACCGTCATGCGCAGCTCGGTTAGTGTTGCCTACCTGCTTGGAGTAAACACTGTGACATCACGAAAAAAATCTGTCGACTTTGAACAGAAACTGAACCAGCTGGAAACGCTGGTCAACGACATGGAAAAAGGGAGCCTCACCCTTGAAGACTCACTCAAAGCCTTTGAGGAAGGCATCAAGATTACCCGTGAATGCCAGCAGGCCCTGAAAGAAGCTGAATTGCGTGTAGATATGCTCACCCGGGATACTGACAGCCCCACAGCATTTGACCCCGAGAATGTCTGATGCCCGAGAGTTCACTCAACCAATTTATTGCGGAATATAAACACCGCATTGATGCCCACCTCGAAAAAGCACTGACATTTTCCGGCAGGCCAGCCAGCAGTCTCTATGAGGCGATACGCTACAGTGTGCTCAATGGTGGAAAGCGTATTCGGCCCGTACTGGCCTATGCTGCAGCGAAAGCCATCGGTGACATCAACGCGGCAACCGACTGCTCTGCCGCTGCCGTGGAAATGATTCATGCCTATTCACTGATTCACGACGATCTGCCGGCAATGGATGACGATGACCTGCGCCGAGGCAAGCCTACATGCCATATCGCCTTTGATGAAGCGACAGCCATTCTCGCGGGCGATGCCCTGCAAACCCTCGCCTTTGAACAGCTTATAACCGTCGCTGTTCACTCCCCGGAGTTATCAGTAAAGTTATTGTCGTTGCTCTGCAGCGGGGCCGGAGTCTCAGGGATGGTGATCGGGCAGGCACTGGACATTGCCGCCGTCAACTGTACCCCCGACCTGTCAGAACTGGAGCAGGTGCACCGCAAAAAAACGGGTGCCATGATCAATGCAAGCATTCTTATGGGCGCGGTATCAGCGGGGGCCGATATCAAGCAACAGGCCGCCCTTACTGAGTATGGTGATGCCATCGGCCTGGCCTTTCAGGTACAGGACGACATCCTTGATGTGACGGGCACCACTGATGTCATCGGCAAACGTCAGGGGGCTGATCAGGCTTTAAACAAGCCAACCTATGTCACGCTGTTGGGACTTGATGGCGCCAGAGAGAAAGCCGCCGATCTGCACCAAAAGGCTTTGCACGCACTGCGGGCATTCGATTCCCAGGCTGATCAGCTGCGCGCCATTGCCGACTATATCGTTAACCGGAAAAACTAAAACCCGTAAGAGCTCTGTACCTGATTGCAGTCCCGCTGGCAATTTTGGTGTAAGATTGCCCCCTTTGCGCTCATTCGACCTGCATGCTCAAGACGTTCAACGACATACCGCTGATCCGGCCGGAAACCCCTCTCCTGGACAGTATCAACCACCCGTTTCACCTGCGTGAACTGGATGCTGAACTATTGCCTGAACTGGCGGACGAGCTGAGGGCCTACCTCCTTTACAGTGTTGGCAAAAGCGGCGGCCATTTTGGCGCGGGGCTGGGAACCGTCGAGCTGACCATCGCCCTGCACTATGTCTTTAACACCCCCCATGACCGCCTGGTTTGGGATGTGGGTCATCAGGCTTATCCACACAAGATCCTCACCGGGCGACGAGAGCAGATGCTTCAAATTCGCCAGGCAAATGGCCTGTCAGCTTTCCCCAAGCGGGATGAAAGCGAATACGACACATTTGGAGTCGGTCACTCCAGCACCTCTATCAGTGCGGCTCTCGGCATGGCGCTGGGCGCTGCCATGAACGGCGAAGAACGTGAAGTCGTGGCGGTGATCGGGGATGGCGCTATGACTGCGGGTATGGCCTTTGAAGCCCTCAACCACGCCGCACACACCAATGCCAACATGCTGGTGGTGCTCAACGACAATAATATGTCGATCTCCCACAACGTCGGCGGTCTTGCCACCTATTTTTCAAAAATCTGGTCGAGCCGTTTTTACAACTCCATCCGCGAGGGTGGCAAGAAAGTATTGCGTTCGATTCCCTCGGCAGCTTCATTTGTTCGCAAGACGGAAGAGCACCTTAAAGCTATGGTTGCGCCA
>SBGI01000165.1 GCA_006227015.1 Gammaproteobacteria bacterium | reverse complement strand
GCTTTTAAAGAAGCGATGGTTGAGTTCTTCCGAAAGGAATTGGAACAGATAGAAAACATTGGTCGGGACCTTTCACCTGATGAATATCTTAAGTTTCGGCGGGCCATGGAGCTAATCACTCTTGATGGTAAAAGAGTCAAATCAAACGGAGAGAAGTTTATTGCCGACTTTCTTTTCGAACATGGGATTGAATACCAGTACGAACGTGCATGGGCTTGGAATAGCGGCCTATCGGACGACATCGCATACAGGCCAGATTTTTCAATTGTCGCAGATGGTCAAGACTATATCCTGGAACACTGGGCGTTAGATCCAGAAGATTGGTCTGCCACATTGCCAGAGTACTGGGAAAAATCTGCAGATCAGTACAGGATGCAGATCTTGGATAAGCGAGAGTTTTGGCTTGAAAAGGAGAAGCCTCTGCTTGAAACGCATGTCGGCCTTATATGTGACGGTCGAGAAAAATTCGAGATCCGACTAAAAAAAATTCTGGAGAGCAATGGCATTTGTTGTCGGAAGCTTTCAAAAGAAGAAATTGTTGCCCGCGTTTTTCAAAACGACTTTGCCATATCCCGTGTGGCGGAACTATTCCTTCAATTCATTCAGCGTGCCAAGAAGCGGAGTTGGTCTGCGGATGATGCTGCCAAGCATATTTCCGATGCGCCGAATAGCGAACCTAAAGTTCAGCTTTTCCATAAGCTCGCATTGAGAGCTTTTCGTGAGTATGAATTGTGTTTGGAAGAGCAGCAGGCTATGGATTTCGATGACCTGTTGGTGCAAGCCACAGAGGAAGTTAAGGCTCAAGGGGCGTTGGCCTCTATCCACCTTGGCCAAGGTTTAATGATGCCACTGGGGCAGCTTAAATGGATTTTGATTGATGAATATCAGGATTTTTCAGAGTTGTACTATAAGATGCTAGATGCAATTCTCCAGGCCAATACAGAAATACGCCTTGTTGCAGTCGGAGACGATTGGCAGGCCATCAATGCCTTTGCTGGTGCAGATCTTCGCTTCTTGAATCAATTTTCAAAATATTTTCACGGTGCTGGCACAGTTGAGGTTACGACTAACTATCGTAGTGATCGCTGGATAGTGGCGGCAGGAAACCGTTTGATGGAGGGGTATGGAAGTCATGCGAGAATCAGTAGAGAGGATCTTGGTCGGATAGAAACAAAATTCATTGATGATGTTTGGGTCGAATTCCGTAATGATGATCGGTTTAAACAAGACCGCGAATCAGATGTTATTTACCTTCCATCAATAGCCGAAGAAATTAATCTCTCTGAAGCAAATTTACGGCAGGCCCGTTCACTAAAACTCTGTGCTCAAATCATTCGTGAAGATCCGGCAAAGAAGACTTTACTTTTGGCTCGGACCGTTAAGGTCTATGGTTTGGATCTAGAGAGCTTCAGGGCAAGGCTTATCAATATTCTGTCCAAATTGCTTGAGATTAGGAGTGAGATCCTGGAGAAAAATATCATGATAATGACAGCACATCGCTCCAAAGGGCAGGAGGCGCATAGGGTCATTATTCTGGATGCCACGCAACGAAAATTTCCGAAGATTCATCCGGACAATCTTTTATTTGGGTTGTTTGGTACAACGCTAACTTCTGTACTGGAGGAGGAAAGGCGGCTCTTTTATGTGGCAATGACTCGTGCGGAACATCGCCTACATATATTAACCGAAAAGCAAAATGAGTCGCTTTATCTGGATGAAATAAAAAACCAATTGTACGGAGAGGGGGCAGAAGATCGCTCGAGTCTGACACAGCCATTAGGTGACTTTGCAGCAGGGATAAAAGATAAGATCGAAGGACTGGGTATGCTCACCGAAGAGGTGTCAGCAAAGAGAGTATCGGCCGGGAATGAATGGGATTCTGTGCGAGTAAATGTGTGCCCACGATTACTGGCGGTCGTCTCCGCACTTGAGGAGGCTGGAGTGCCGGTGCCGCGGATCAAATACTGTTTGCCCAGTGAGGATGACATTCTGGCGGAGTTAGCCTGGCCCGATGTATCGCAACCCGTAGCAATTCTTACTGACGGCCAAATGCCGTATTTTGACCGATGGATTTCTCTCGGATGGAAAGTGCCGGGGCCAGACCTACCGATTGAAAAAATTATCAAGGGAGTATGCTGTTATGTGTTTGGTAAGGCGCCAGTCCCCTCTAGTAGCGATGGAGCTTAGGGTGCGAATTTAAGAGATGCTGTTCCTTCTATCCCAATCTATGAGACGCGCGCTGGACGAAGGGATGGTTAGCTAAAACTTATGTTCAGTGAGTACTAAGTGTTCAGGCATGTGATCTATTTGGTACTACAAATGGTGCTATATTTGATAAATTTAATCGTATAACCCGATATAAAACAATAAGATATAATTTTTTCGAGTCCTACTTGGTCTGGATTGTTAGACGGGGAGAGGTGCTGTTGATGGGAACTCGCGCGTCAGGGCTGTGATGATTGAAGTCAACCGAAGTCTGTATTCCAATCAGGTAACCACTCGTTATGATCCTGGGGTACAAGACGAGCTTACAGAGCAGCATGAGGCTTACCTGTTGTCACACCTAGCTCGTTTGTGGAGAAGTTAAGTGCTAGCTCCAAAGATAACAATAGCTAGCGTAGCTCCATTTCGTTAGTGCTTGAGTCGATACAATAGAAGCTGCAATTGTTATACATATCTGCGTTGTACAACCATAAACGTAAAAAAACTGTTGCACAAAGCCATATTTTAGGGAGTGTTTGTGAGCGGATTTAATATTCCAAATCTAAAGTGCATATGGATAAGTTTAAGGCTGAAGTGGATGGACATTAACTTGGAACAGGTAATGGATTATATGGCCTGGTGGTGTTGCTATTACCAGAAACAGCAGTCGCTAATTGACCAAGTGGTTAATGAAGTGGCAGAGGATAGTTACCAAGATCAGCTATTCCAGTTGGACGTTGAACGAACATTTCAAGTGGTGCTGGTGTGAATATGACGTTGCCGACAAGCCCACAGTTTCAGCGGCTGTTGACTGAATTGAAAAGCATGGGGCCTGCCGTTATGGTCAGGCCTTCTGACGATCCGCTCTATCAGCAATTTATCCAGCGTTTTCCGCCTTCGAGGCTGCCCGAGCTGACGTTAAGCGAATACTGTGTAGGCAAAGGTGACGGTGAGTCTTTTTGTTGGTGGTTGGAGCGAGGTTTGCAGCCTTTGCTCGGTCGTTATATGCCTGGCACCTCGCGTGGCCATATCCTGTACTTTATGCCAGATGGATCAGTTTACAAGAATCGCTATCTATCGAGTCTTAGCGACGAAGAAGCACTTCTCTATACCTTAGCGATTCAGGCTGCCGTTGCCTCAACAGAGGAAAGTGAGGATTGGATTTGGCTAGACGATGATAATGAGCTATACCGCAGAGCTGGTGTGGAGCCGCGTGTAACCATTGGGAATGGTCGAAAGCTCAGATTGCTCTCTGTTTATCATCCCGATACTGCTTTACCGATAAGCTCGTCTTCTCACCTAGGTCATTTTCTGGAGCAGTTGGGTTACCCCATTGCAGATATGCCTGCTGTCAATGAGCCGGTAGCTCGCATGCTAATTTTGCGCCAGTACATGTTTTTGGCGAAGGAAGTAGTTCCTGAACTGACCCCGGTCGGCTTCATGCGTGGGTTGTATTCGCAGAATCTGGGCTTGGCTCCCCTAAAGGAAGATAGCGACGACGACAGTAGCTCACAAGACGAGCTGATCGTAACGTTGACGGCTGGCGCAATCCGAAATGGCTATGTCAGCATTCCTAAGCAACAAGTTTTGTTTTCAGCCGAGAATATTGCAGACGACGAGCAAGCCGCTGCGACATTGTTTACTCTCGATTTGCCGGATGGGACTCAGGTCAGTACCTGTTTACTTGCTAATCGAGGGCGAATAAAGGCCCGATTCAACAGTCTCTTCAAGCACCTGCAGCTTGTTGAAGGCGACAAAGTGACCTTGTCTAGGCTCAATGATAGTCACTATTCAATGTCGATAAAGGGGCAAGGGTCGGATAAAACTTTCACCGACAATAAATATGCAGCCCAGCTAGATGGAAAAGAGATTATGAATAAACAACCGCTGAATCAAATCCTTTTCGGTCCACCGGGTACGGGAAAAACATACGGAACCGTTCGAGCTGCGCTGAAAATACTCAGCCCTATGGCCGTTGAAAAGTACGACGAAGCACTGGTTGCCGCGACAACATACCAGGATCAGCGGGAAGCTCGTCAAGTTCTCAAAGCACATTTTGATCAGCTATGTGCTGAAAATCGAATCAAGTTTGTCACATTTCATCAAAGCTTCAGCTATGAGGACTTTGTGGAAGGTTTGCGCGCCGTAACTGACGAGTCTTCAGGGCAAATCCGCTACGAGGTGGTGGATGGCGTGTTCAAGAGCCTGTGTGAGTTAGCAGATGTCAAAGTAACTCGCCAAGAGGCGGCGCCACTGGAACTGACAGGTCGCACAGTATGGAAAATGTCGTTAGGCAATACACTGGGGAGCGATGCAGGCATCTACGACGAGTGCTCAGAAAACGGTTATGTGTTGCTGGGTTACGGGGGGGACATCGACTTTAGTAACTGCCATAGCCGTGCAGACATCCAGCAACGCTTTGAGAATGCGGGTGTCCAGCTCAATGGCAACAACGATTATAACCTGACTAGTGTCACTGCCTTTGTTACCAGAATGAAGGTGGGTGATTTGGTGGTGGTAAGTGATGGTAATTTTAAGTTTCGTGCAGTTGGTGAGATTACAGGAGACTACCAGTACAAGCCCCATGCTGAATATGAGGATGACTACACACAAATGCGGCCGGTGAAATGGTTGCGCCAGTACACTCCTTCGTTGCCTCACAGTGAGTTACTTAACGCCCAGTTCAGCCAGATGACACTGTATGAGCTTCGTAGTCCCACACTGGATAAGGGCAAGTTATTGGCCCTTTTAGGTGCTCCAGCCCTGACTACTGATCTAAGCCCGTTTCATATAGGACAACTATTTGGTACCAATTACCAGGTCATTAAAGCTAGCAAAGAGCTTTTGGAATTGAAGAAACCGAATGGAAATTTAATCGGTTTCTCAATGAGTATGCTCGATACTTTAGCTGAAGGGATAAGGGCGGGAAAGATTACTCTTGAAGACATTCGTCAGAAGGAAGCGATAGAAAAACTCTCCCCATCCAGTTTGGAGCCATATTTAGTAAATGGCTACAACAACATCCTGCCATCTTTAGTTGAATTTCTTCTCAATGCCAACGGTGTTGATAATCAACAGGTCGCATCTACAAATGCGCGGGTGCTGATTATAGATGAGATCAACCGTGGCAATATCTCGCGCATTTTCGGGGAGTTGATCACGCTGATTGAGCCGTCAAAACGTGCCGGGGGGGCAGAGGCGCTATCTGTGACGCTACCTTATTCGAAAGATTTGTTTAGTGTCCCGGCCAATATTTACCTAATTGGCACAATGAATACGGCCGACCGCTCGCTGGCGGGTCTCGACATTGCGTTACGTCGCCGTTTTACTTTTAAAGAAACACCGCCACTCCCAGAATTGCTGGATGGAGTGGTGGTTGATGGGGTCAATATCGGCCAGATGCTTCAGATGATGAACCAACGCATCACCGTGCTATTGGATAGGGATCACTGCTTAGGTCATGCCTATTTCCTACCGCTGTGCGAAGATCCATCGTTGATGCGATTGGCAGATATTTTTCGTCAAAACATCATACCGTTATTGCAAGAGTATTTTTTTGAAGACTGGGAGCGCATTCGTTGGGTGCTAAACGATCAGAATAAGCCGATCGATGCCGCCTTCATCTTGGAAGACCGTACTCTTAATATCCCAACACTATTCGTCGGCATGCAGGACAAGCTGCGACCTTCCTCGGGTTGGATGCTCAATGACAAGGCATTCGATAATATCGTGGCCTATCGCAGTATCACCATGGCCAGTGCAGATCAACTGGCGGACAACAAGGCAGAAGTCTGATGCTTGCCCCCATCGTGGTGCGGGAGTATGCGCGCCTGACCACAGGTTATTTGTCGTGTAATACGTTGGATGAGGCGCAGATCAGCGAAACTGCATTTGACTGGCTGTGCGAGTTGGCAGAAGGCTTTCGCCGCTCCGGTACAGAGCTGTTGCAACTGCATGGCCAGCGTTGGTTGCGGTTAGACAATTTCGTAGGAGTGCTTGAAAGCCCATGCGGGCAGGTGATCGAAATCCTGCCGAAGCACCACGATGAAGGTGATTGTGAGCACCGTTCCCGAGAGCTGCTGTGCAAGCTAATAGCCGGTGCACTGGACATATCTAAACGCGAGACTTCGCCTGCCGGGTTACAACTTTACCGTGCTCCATTGGCTGAATGGGTCATACGCCAGTTTTTGCAGGCATTGGAATATCTGGTAAAGCGTGGTCTGCGCTTTGACTACCAGCGGTTAGAGGAGGAACAGTACTACCTCCGTGGCCAGCTGGACGTGGTAAAGCAGATGCGCCAGCCGCCCGGGCGACGACATCGCTTTCATATTCGCCATGATGTGTTTCTGCCGGATCGGCCTGAAAACCGTCTTCTAAAAAGCGCGCTGATGTTGGTCTGCCAAACAACACAGGATGCTGATAACTGGCGTTTGGCACACGAGTTGGGGGGTATTCTGCATGACATACCCACCAGCCACGATATAGCGGAAGACTTCCGCCGCTGGCGTAACGAACGTCTGATGGCACACTACCAGCACGTAAAACCGTGGTGTGAGCTGATTTTGTATCGTCAGATGCCACTATCAGTTGTTGGAGAGTATCGTGGCATTAGTCTGCTTTTTCCGATGGAAAAGCTGTTTGAAGACTACGTGTCTACCTGGCTGAGGCGTCATCTGGCTCCATCGACCCAGTTGACAACTCAAGCTAGCCGCCATGCACTGTGCCGGCATCAGGCGCAGCCGATATTTCAGTTGCGACCAGATTTGCTGATTGAGCAGGGGGGCCGTCGCTGGGTGTTGGATACTAAGTGGAAGCGATTGGACGCGGATGATCGCAAACAAAACTACAGTCTGAGTCAGTCTGATTTTTACCAGCTGTTTGCCTACGGTCAGCGATACCTTGGCGGTCAAGGAGAGCTGACGCTCATTTACCCTGCATGGCGCAAATTTCAGGCCCCGTTGGCGCCATTTGTATTTGATGACAATATGCAGCTAAATGTAGTGCCATTTGATCTTGATAATGACGAACTGTTACTGCCGGAGGGCAGTACCTTGCCACTAAACCAGTTGACAGCTAGCCAATTGAAAATACCAGTTATGTCCGAATTGGTGGGGATGCCTGCTATTACATCCTTACTGTGAACTTCCTGCTTTCCCTGATGACTAATTAGAAGCAACAGCATTGCTTCTCCCCAAAGCAGCCTAAGACCCCGGTTCACCACCGGGGTTTTTTATTTGTGGTCGTTACTTGATAGCCATCATTATTGATTAACCAATAGCAAAATATTCAAATTCATTGGTTTTTGTATGTAAGGATAGGTACGGAATAACTCCTACCGGGGGGTACTAAGCAGCAGCTTTTGCATGCTATGGAATCTGCCAGCAGATAGAATAGAGCAGAAGGATAGAAACGAAGAAATGGGTGTGAGCCAGAAAGTGGTGCTATAAATGGTGCTATATATCTTAAATTGAATTACATTTGTTCATATAAACCAATAGGTTGAATATTGCTTTCAAGTCCGGCCTTGGCACCATCTAAAAAAAGGCTCCAACTTCGGTTGGAGCCTTTTTTTATTTCTGAATCATTTTTAGGTGGGCGTTTTAATTTTGAGGGTATCAGCTCTAGTCCCAGCTGGTTACGCTACTGTTGATTCTTTAGATATTCAGTAGTTAAAGCGTTAATCCCCATATATGGCTCAAGCGCTCAACCGTGTGTTGCCACTTTTCGGCCTTGGGGCGGGCAATGGAGTTTTGGTTGCCGAATAGGCCGACTTCGCTGACGGCCTGCTTTTCAGGCACCGTTTTTATCCATTTCACCGGCACAAAATAATCTGCGTTATCTTCGCCATTGTCTGCCGCCGTGCGGTAGCTACCTTTTAGCATCATTTCCGGTTGAATAAACTCATCGGCCACAATCGCTCGATCTTTTACTTCACAAACGCCCACGTAACCGGTTTTGGGAATGTTCACCCAAACCCGGTCTCCGGGCTCGACCATAAATAACGTCTTGCTGTACCAATTGCCTCCGCCCGCACAAATAAAATTGTGATTACGGGCATCTTCCCAGCTGTACGATGGCCCAAAAGAACCGTAGTACTCGCCATTCCATTGCCCTTTCGAGCCGACATTGATGGCTTTCTCTTCAGTCTCACCGGGATCGATCATCCAGGCTCGGCTCAGGTATTGATTACCGCCATCTTCGAATACGGAGAAGAATACGGCGTTCACCGCCACATTGGCCTTGTCGTTTAGGTAGTTGATGATCCGCTCGGTACTGGCATCCAACTCTGCAGCCACCACCACCATCTGGTGGGAGCTGTTGATGTCCTGCTCACTGGGCAAATAGCCGAATTTGGCCTGGAACGCTCTATCAAAATTGCGTTCAGCGAGGTCGTATTTTTCGGCGAATTGTTTGTAGATACTGACGATGCGGTTAGAGCTTAAACTTTCCACCCAGGAGGCATAATCAATGGTCTGGGCCACCACATCCCGTGGTGTGCGGTGTTTTTTCAGCTCAATCACAATCAGTGAGCCGGAGGCGTCTACCGCGAGCAGGTCCAGCGGTTTGCCAAAGTCTGTGTACACCTGACGACCAATCAACAGCCAGTTGGCATTGAGGATAGAGATGTCCTTGGAGATTTGCTCTTCTAACAGAAGTTCAGTGTCGAGTTTGACGGGTTTCAGTGCCTGTGGCTGCGCGCCGATCTTCCATATACCGTGTTGTACTGCCATCAGTCCCTCGCTTTATGTATTGATTTAGCTCGCTGCGTTGTCTGCCTGCGACCCAGCCCGGTAGTATAGCTGGTTGATAAATTCGGAAACCATTTCAAACTGGCAGAGCACCTGATTGTGGAGCGTGGTGCTGCCGTGGGAGTAGTGGTTGCGCAGTTGATTGACGTTATCGACCAGAAATTGGACATAGTCGTAGTTTGGGTCCGGTGGCAGTATTTCGACATCAATCTCGGGCAGTTCAAGTTCGGTTTGGCCGGTGCGGTCCATTTCTTCAATAGCCCATTGCCTCTGTTCGGCTTGGGCCTTGTTGTAAGCCATTTGAGTGGCGTTGCGACGCCAGGCTGAAAAGCCTTCATTACAGATCAGCTTATGATCGCGGCAGTATTCCATCAGGGTTTTCATGCCATTACGAAGACCGCCTCCTTTCCCTGTCTTGGCCTTGTGTTCGTCGTTGCGTTGTTTGATATAGCGTTTTATCTCTGTCTCACCAATATGCTTTTTCATGGCCAGTTCCAGTACGGTCAGCACCTGAGCTTCAGCGATGTTAAAAAAGCGGTATTCAAACCAGGCGTAGAGGTAGAGGTTGCGGGCGACATCGTACTGGGTGGCAATTTTATCGGGTACTTTGTCGTGCAGGGGGTAGCGTTCTATTTCGGTGTAGTGGTCTTCCACTGTGACCGGTCTCTGTTCGCCTGTCTCACGGTTGATGCGCACATACCACGTATTGCGAACATCAGCGGCGCACAACTCGGCCAGGGGTTTTAAGCCGTCTCTATCACACATAAGCGTCTGCCATGT
This sequence comes from Gammaproteobacteria bacterium, assembly GCA_006227015.1. Next base: position 11,291 of record SBGI01000165.1, on the reverse strand, counting down.
AATTTCATGCCCCTTGGATTGAGAGATTATGGCTTTGGTACTCCAGCAGGAGGCATCTTTTGCGCCATTCCAGACTGAAGGCTTTTACCAACTTGATCCCGCCGGAAATCAAACATATTCATTTTGAAAGTGCTTATGCCGACTTGGTCATTGCCATGTATATGAGCTATCAAGCGCTTATGTCTTTCGTTGTATGGAGCCATTGCGCAAGAACCACCAAATTCTCCAGAATTAACCATCACAACATGCTGATACATATGGTAGTGAAGTGCTTCTACCATTGAGTCAAAAGTGTTCACGTCTCGGTTCAGTGCGGGAACCAGAAGGGCGTTGGATTTATCTCTCAGATCTGAGTTCAGGGCAATATCCGTTGCGTCGTAGCAAATAGCTCCCGTCAGAACAAAGCCCTTCTGGGTAGGATACTGGGGATGTGTAAGTTCCAGCATTAATTGGTATGGCCGCCATGGCTGAATATTGATTTTCTTTTCTCCCTCCATCATGTGGTGTTTACCTTGTAAACGGAGAATCTCTTGTTGATTGGTGTTGTGTTTCCTGGGGACAATCCAAACGGCACAGTTATTCGGGCCTTTCACACCAGGTATTTGGGTGAAGGTCAGTCCGGCCAATACGATTGCGTGAGTCTTTCGGGAAAGTTGTACCAATATTCCCAGATCATCTTCGTGAACTGCCAGTTCAGGCCAAACAATCAGATCTATGTGCTGTTTGCCTTCGTCACGATCCCCTGTCTCCAGCTGTTGTGCTTCAATGTGCGCCAGAATGAGCTTGGAGACTCTGGCCACATGACGTCGATGCTTTGAGCGATAGTGGTTGTCATTCAAAAATGGCCCATGCAATGAAAAGTCATTCTTCGAAGGCATTTTTGACTGAATCATTGCGACAGACAGCTCTTTCTTGTCTATTGGCCAATTTAGCTTTACACGCTCTAGCAAGCCCGGAATACCAGTTTGCTGGCAATATTGTTCCTCAAGTACAGATAGTCTTTTTTGGGCGAGTTGGGTTACGGCCTTTATTGTGAGTTCTACGGGCCAGTCGTAGCTCTGATCATTAACTCTGATTCCTGGCCACCGTAAAAGCTTACTGAGTAGGGTGGATAGCCAGCCGGAAAACTGAGCGGTCTCCCCAATCAGGGTTTCTGGCGAGGTAATTAAACCGATTTGTCTTTTGTATTGAGTAGATTTAATTCCACGGTATCCAGCTCTTGGTTCGATGGATGAACCAAAACCAGTGGGGTCGATTCCACCGGATAGCGCCGCACGAATGCACAAGGCTATGCGCTGCAGCACGAGGGTGTCTTTGTGGTCTATTTTTAAATGGGCGGCAATGGTGGAAAGAGGGGCGTGAAAAGCTATGTTTTCCACACTCAACTCATCTGTAACTGTGGAAAACTCAAGCAAATAGCTTCCTGACTTAATCTTCACAGATGTTTTTGAAAGGTCAATTACCTGGTCGGATGCCTTGCTTGCAATGTCATCAGCTTTATCGAGCAGCGCGAGCATTAGTTTTAGCGCCATGATCTCGTTGCTGAATGGGTTGTCCTTTCTGGATGTTAATTTATAAAGAGGGATCTTCTCTGTAATTTCTGAAAGCGACTTTCCTGATGGCCTAATGTCAAAATAGAGCCTGGCGATTAAGTTCTTGGTGAATTCTGATTTTACCCACTCGTAGCGGAGTGGGCGGGCATGTAGTACGAGACTGCGCAGGAATCCAGTATTTTGCTCCGCAAGTCTTTCGAGGATAACTTCGACATCATTCTGTTGTTCGAGTAGTTCGGCGGTAGCACGAATCAAAGCTTTAGTTTCGCCTGAAATCTGACCAGCGAGCAAGATGCAGGTTGCCAGGTCTCTGCTATCAAAGCTTTTTGGCGCTGATATTTTTCTGAAGCCTGCGGCCAATTTGAAAATTAAGTCGTAATGCGGGTGCCCACTGCTTTGTTCAAGGGTGGTGTCTAGCCTCACGAGTAATAGAAATCGTGCCTGATCAGAAAGAAAGTCAAATGTCGCTAGGCCGTCGTCAGTACCCGACAGTTTCTTGACTAAAGAGATAGCATTATGTTGCAGAATTTCGAAATAGGCATCTACATCAGCATGAGCTGGTATCGCGTGGAGGTCCTTACGGTGAATAACTGTTGATGAGTGCCTGAATATCTCTGCCAGACAGTATCTGGCAACTGCTTGCGGCCTTGTGCGATCGTCGGAAGTTGTTTCTATCACCTCATGCAATTGTTCAAGAACCGGTTCCAGCACACTTGGGCTGGGAAATAATTCAAGTCCTTTTTTCAGAAGCAGGACCAATGATGGATCTCTACTCCAGCAAGCAATAAATCGCCTCGCGAGGCGCTCTTGAAGATAATCCCAGTCTCCGGGAATGGCGGAGCCAACCTCGTCTACATCTCTTGAAGTGAAGTGGCGTACGCTGCTAAGAAGGCTGGATATCTTGTTTGCCGCAAATCGCTTCAAAGTGTCTTCGCGAACATCAAAGATATCTTTCTCTATCTGTGCCAGTCGGTTGACGCGACAACCCTCGGAGGGCTGATCTTCTGTGGTGGTGGATGCTAACGCCATCAGGGACTCAAGTTGGTTTAGTTGCTCAATGGAATCTTCATGAGACAAGGGGCCGCTTACCCGAGACTGGATGTCTTCAAGACTTTTAGAAATACCTACTGATTTACCTCGGTATATCTCGATTTTGGTCTTTTCTGTATTGATTGATAGTTCGAGCTCGTTGAGCTTAGGCTCTAGTGTTGCAAGGATTTGGTCTTTGATGATCGAGATAGGGCTGCTTCCAAATACTTGTCGACTCGGACCGGTTACAACAAGACGAAGGTCATCCACATAGCGACAATAATCAATCAGGTTGATTTGAAAGTTATATCTTTTGTCCGAGTTTAGATCTGTACCAATGCGATCCTGCATGTGGTCATCGAAATCAAGCATGTAAATATTGGATAGGAACCCGGAAGCGACCAGACCTTGTGGTAATCCATTTGGTGGCGGTTCGGTACTATCTTTGCTGCATGTCCCGTAGTCTAAGCTAGCTTGCTCTGACCATTTCCAGTTTTTGAAGGCATCCCAAATTGACTGCCGAGCAATGCCCTTATTTACTCGGGCGTCTGTTCTGGCAAGTCTTTCGATCTTTCTTATAAGCTTTTGTTTGTCGATTCGATCAAAGAATTTCTCCAGATCCAGGTCTACTAAATAGACTTCCGTTTCCGGTGTTCTTTCCTGAATAGCCTGTCCTGCAAAATGGTAAGGTCTTTGGAGAAAGCGGCGGTAGTCGCCAAAGTACTTGCTGTAGGTTGTTGTGGCGCCATAGCTGTACTCTGCGCTGTCATCTGTGTATCGACAGTACAATCGGTTGCCGTAACTTGCTGTGCGCTTTTTGTGAACGTTTGGGTATGGTGTGCTCGGGTCGCCTTGTTTGGTCTCTACTTCATTGGCCAGGCACATCATTACCAATGTCATAATTGTTTGGTCTTTAATGTCAATATGTGCCAGTGGCCTAAGCTTCACCTTGTCTGGGTGCTCGGGCATCCATTCTAAACATTGCTTATTCTTAGAGGAGAATTCTTTCTTCTCAGGTTTTGAAAATTTCCATGAGCAGGCCTTGGGGGCAGGTACCAGCTCAAGATCTTTGAAAGTAAGGTTGTTCTTTATATCCTTGGACCATTTATCACAGATCGATGCAAGGTCCAATGCTGTCTGGTCGAGGTCGAAGTGATCCGCATACCAATTGGTAGTGCGTATGTATTCGTGTGATTTTTTCCATGCCAGTGCCATTAATAATGGGTCTGAGAGATAATCATCGGTCAGCGAAAGTGTTTCATATTTCTTGTCAATTACTGGCATGGGAGGATTTCTTGTTGGGTCTGGTTAAAGTTTTATTTGGAGAGCCTACGGTTAATAGCTTGCGTGGCGTAATTATTCCCCAGTGTAGCTGGCCGCTGTTCGCCGGTCTGGCGGTCGATGCGCACGTAACAGGTGTTGCTAACATCGGCGGTGCACAACTCCGCCAAGGGTTTTAAAGCGTCTCTATCGCTCATCAGCGTCTGCCATCAGGCGATGACCTGTTCGGTTAGGGCATCGGCCAGCTGCAGTTGGGTGGTTTGGGCATGGTTTAGGTGGGCTTTTAGTCGATCGCAGATTCCCATCATTTCCTCAATTTTGCTGACAATTCGAGTCTGTTCAGGTAGCGGTGGTATGGATATAGTCAGTGATGAAATGGCCCCCAAAAATAAATTAGCTTGGGCCGTTTTCTTGGACTTTTTCACCATCTGTGATTGTAAAAAGGGGCTTCTTAAGGCATAGGCCAAGTAATCAATTGACAGGTGACTTCCAAAAGGCCGAATCATGGCTGCACTTCGAACCATTGAGTAAGCATTGTCTCTGTCAACTTTGGAAACCCGCCCAACACTTCCTGAGCAGGATATTAGTAAATCTCCTATGTTGGGATCGCATCGCTTTCGAATTCGCTCAAATTCATGATCCGGAACATAATCAACATCACCCAAAATAATCCCTTCGTTTGTCACGTTTCTGGCTGATAGCAAGTAGTGACCAGCTTGAGATCTCTCTGGCGTGGAGTGCTCTCCGTCAGTAATTTTTGAGCAAATGTCCAAACAGTGAGCAAAACACCAATTCTTCGGAAGTTTAATCGAGTGTTCTTCAGTTGAAGTATCTGACAATGGCTTCTGTTTTTTAATCTTCCCTTCTTTAGCCAACTTGGCTTTTTCAGCCGCAATCCGCTTTAGCAATTCACTGGCCGGTTCGTCGTTGGGGGCTTGGGGGACGAGTTTCCCCATGACGGCCAGTTGCAGAATGGTTTGTTTGAGTTGGTCGATGCTGTGTTCGGTGGTGAACAGGGTGTCGAAGTGTTGGGCGATGCGTTGCCAGGCTTGCTGGAAGCTGGTGTGGTCGGCAGCGTTGGTGAGTGCGCCCAGCAGTGCTTCCACCAGGGTTTCGTGGGCAGTCAGGCTGGCTTCGGTTTGTTGTTCCAGTTGGTCGCAGAGGGCCATCAGCTCGTCGACTTTGGCGACGATGCGGTATTGCTCTGAAGCTGGGGGCAAACCAATAACTGACTCAGAAATCTGTTTGCCAGATAGATGGTCTACAGTTGTATACGCTTTAACACCCTGTAATTCAGATAATTTTATTTGCAAAGAATCGGCGATAAAAGCTGGTGCTATTTCAACTCCAAAAAATATCAACCGACTAACTCGCTGGTTTAAAAGCGCAGGGTCTCCTTGCCAAGGGGAAACTCTAAAATTCCCATCCATACTTATTAAGAAGTCTCCCTCTTTAACTAGAAACTCTTCTCTATATTCACCATTGTAATAAGTTCCTGAAAAAGGTTGTCCCACATCCCTTATTCGGATCAAAGGAAGGCCTTCTCCTGCCTCATTAAATTCTTTCGATTTGAAAGCAAATCCTGCTTGCGAATATGCTACATCCTGCAAGCGCACCCACTCCCATCCCGCTGGAAGTACAAAAGGGTGTTCTGCCTGCGATACAGCACCCAAAGACTTTTGTTTTCGAACCCTGCCTTTTTTGATTAGCGTGGTTTTTTCAGCGGCGATTCTCGTTAGCAGTTCGCTGGCGGGTTCATCATTTGGATCTTGAGGAACCAAAAGTCCTCTCACTGCCAGGTCAAGAATTAACTCCCGTAGCTTTTTGATGCCGTACAGCTCGCGTTTACTGCCACCAGCCCGGCCCGCACTGGATTTGTTTTTGATGGCCGATGTCCAGATATCCAGATTGTCGACGATGACACTGGTCGCATCGGTTTCATGCCCGGCAACCTTGGTGGTCATTCTGTGATCTTCTATAGCACCCATCAGCCGTTGACCTCTTTTTCGCTCAAGGCCTCTGACAGAATGTTTTTCAGCTGATCGCGCAGGCTTTGAATCTCTGCCTGCTGCTGGGCGTAGTCGGCCAGCAGTTCTTGCGGATCGTGGCTGATCTGTTCGCCCACATGGGGATTTTTGATATCAAGGTTGTAGTTGCGCTCGATAATTTGCTCCAGGCTGACCTTCCAGGCCTGTTCGGTTTCCTGACGGGACTCGAACCCGTCCGCTTCGCTGCCCCACCAGTCGATTTCTGTCTGGAACTCTTCAAACCGCATGGGTTTGGTTTTGTTGTAGCTGGTGACCCCCTCGGGGTAGGGGTGTTCACAAAACCAGACTTCCTGGGTGGCGGGCCACTCGCTCTCCGGTTTCTTGGTAAAGAACAGGATATTGGTCTTGATACCGGTATAGGGATTAAACACGCCGTTGGGTAGGCGTACGATGGTGTGCAGGTGGCACTCGTTGAGCAGTTTTTCCTTGAGGCGGGTTTTCATGCCCTCGCCAAACAGAAAGCCGTCGGGCAGTACCACGGCGGCGCGGCCATTGGTTTTCAGCAGTTTAATCACCAGTGCCATAAACAGGTCGGCGGTCTCCCGGGTGCGGAAGGTGGCGGGGAACTGGTTTTCCACACCGTCCTCCTCCATGCCGCCAAAGGGCGGGTTGGTGATAATCACATCGACCCGGTCTTTCTCGCCGTAATCGGTATAGGCGCGCCGGCTGAGCATGTTGTCGTGCTCGATTCGGGTGGGGGTGTCGATGCCGTGCAGGATCATATTGGTAGTGCAGAGCATATGCGGCAGGGCTTTTTTTTCCACTCCGTGAATGCTGTCAGCCAGGATGTCTCTGTCCTTGGCGGTTTTGGCATACCGCGAGTCCTTGTGGTCGATGGTGCAGGCGAGAAAGCCGCCGGTGCCACAGGCGGGGTCGAGCACGCTTTCTTCCAGCTTGGGGTCGACCCGGTTGACGATAAATTGGGTCACGGCGCGAGGGGTGTAGAACTCTCCGGCATTGCCAGCGCTCTGCAAGTCTTTGAGGATCTGTTCGTAGATGCTGCCAAAGGTGTGGCGATCCTGGGTGTTGTTGAAGTCGATCTCACAGATTTTGTTGATGACCTGGCGAATCAGGGTGCCGGACTTCATGTAGTTGTAGGCATCTTCAAACACGTTGCGAATAACCAGAGCGCGCTGGCCCTGTGTGCTGCTGAGAACCAGTTTGTCTTTCAGGGTGGGGAAAAGTTGCAGGTTGATGAAGTCGCTCAACTCGTCGCCGGTCATGCCCTCGGGGTCGGCGGCCCAGTTGCGCCAGCGCAGATGCTCGGGCAAAGGTGACTTGTAGTCATCCTCAAGCAGTTCAATTTCCGCTTCGCGGTCGTCATAGATTTTCAGGAAGAACATCCACACCAATTGACTGATACGCTGGGCATCGCCGTCGACGCCGACATCCTTGCGCATGATGTCCTGAATGGATTTGATGATACCGCTGACGTTACTCATATTGTGTTGTGACTCGTTATGAGGCAGGTTTAAACAGTTCCTGCTCTAGTTCGTAAAGGGCTTCTTCGTAGTTGGCCTTGCCGCCAAAGACACTGTTGATGATTTCCACCGGAGTGCCCATTTGGTCGAAGGGGCGCAATTTTAAGACTTTGGGGTTTTCGATGCTGGTAATTCCTTCGTCCGCGTATTTTTCCAGCAGGGCCTCCAGCACAGCGCGGGCCTGCTCGCCGTATTTGGCGAAGTAGTGGCGCTTTTTGACGTTGTTGGCGCGCTCCTGGCGAGTGAGCGGTGGCTGGTCGAAGGCGATGTGGCAGATCAGGTCGAAGTCGCCGTAGTCTTTGCCCACCTCCTGGGCCAGCTTGGGCAGTTCGATGCCGTACTCTTCCAGCGCCTGAATAATGGCCTCTTTCTTTTTACTGCCGTTCCACTTGCGGAGGAAGTCATCCAGGGAGGCGTATTCCTTGCGGATGTTCTTGCGGCTGTAGTCCCGATAGCTTTCGGTGACCATCTTGCCGTCTTCCCCCAGGTATTCGACGCGCTCGGAGAGAATGCGCACATCGATGCCGCTGACACGGACTTTGTAGATACCTTCGGGCTCTTTCACTCCGCCGTCGTCCTCATCGTCACCGGGAGGCGGATCGGGGGGCACCGGATCATCGTTTTCACCGGGTTCATATATGACCACGGGTTCGCCGTCGAAGTCCGGGTCCTGAAACAGTTGGGTGGCCCGCTTGAAGTCCATGATGGTGAAGAAGTACTTGTTTTGTTCCTCGTGAATGCGGGTGCCACGACCGACAATTTGCTTGAAGATGGTCATGGAGTTAATGGTTTTATCCAGCACGATCAACTTGCAGGTTTTGGCATCGACCCCGGTGGTGAGCAATTCTGAGGTGGTGGCGATGACCGGGGATTTGCTCTCCGGGTCGATAAAGTTATCCAGTTCCGCCTTGCCCTCCACGCTGTCGCCGGTAATGCGCATCACGTATTTGGAGTTGTCGACGGCCAGCTTGCCGGCGGCGTTGACGATCGCCTTGCGCATGCGTTCAGCGTGGTCGATGTCTTCACAGAAGATAATGGTTTTCTGGAAGGGGTCGGTAGCATTGAGAAACTTCATGACCCGTTCTGCCACCAGCTTGGTGCGGCGGTTGAGGACCAGGATGCGGTCCATGTCCAACTGATTGTATTCACGCTGTTCAATCTCGTTGCCGAGGTCGTCTTTCATCCCGGGCGGTGGCGTCCAGCCGAGGACATCTTTGTCGATGTCGATACGCACTACCTTGTACGGGGCGAGGAAGCCGTCCTGAATGCCCTGCTTGAGGGTGTAGGTGTACACCGGCTCGCCAAAGTAGGTGATGTTGGAGGCGTATTCCGTTTCCTTGGGGGTGGCAGTGAGGCCCAGCTGGATGGCGCCGTCGAAGTATTCCAGTATCTCCCGCCAGGCGGAGTCGTCGTTGGCGCTGCCACGGTGGCATTCGTCGATAACGATTAGGTCAAAGAAGTCGCGGGAGACAGACTTGAAGATTTTGTCTTCCTCATCGGGACCGGTCAGCGCCTGATAGAGTCCGAGGTAGATTTCGTAGCTGGTGTCGATTTTGCGGTTCTTGATTTTGGTCATCACCGAGCCGAAGGGCTTGAAGTCGTTGACCAGGGTCTGGTCCGCCAGAATATTGCGATCGACCAGGAATAGTATGCGTTTGGCCTTTTTCGCCTTCCACAGCCGCCATATGATCTGGAAGGTGGTGTAGGTTTTGCCCGTGCCGGTGGCCATGACCAGCAAAAGTCGCTTATCGCCCTTGGCGACGGCTTCGACAACGCGGTTGATGGCTTCAGTTTGGTAATAGCGGGGTTCCTTGCCTGATCCGTCGTCATAGTAGGGTTCTACGACCAGTTGTTCTTCCTGGTCGGTAATACCTCGGAATATTTTGTAACGCTCCCACAGCTGTTGTGGCGATGGGAATGAATCCAAAGGAAACTCGGTTTCAATCTCTGCACTGGGTATGGCCACCTTGTTGTGGGAGGCGAATGCGTCTCCGTTGGAACTGAAGGCACTGGGAACCTCAAGGATTTCGGCATAACCGAGGGCCTGTTGCATGCCGTGGCTGACCGTGTGATTGTTGTCCTTGGCTTCTACCACGGCAACCGGGACACCCTTTTCCCATTGCAGGACGTAATCGGCGAACTTCTTCTTTTTCTTGTTGCGTGAAGACAGGTTGCCGCGAACGATGACTGGCCCGGGTGTCAGGGTGACTTCCCGGCGAATTTGCGTCATAGGGTCCCAGCCGGCGTCTTTTATCGCCGGAGTGATGAACAGGTCGCAGATGTCCATCTCGCTAAGGTCTTTCTTTTCTTTACCATCCATAGAAAGTGCAGGTCCTGATGGGTTGTTGGCTCAGGCCGGTCGTTGTCGGTGATAGCTTGTGCTAAAGGTACTTAAACGACTGTGCTTCATCAATCTAAAAGCGAAGAGGGCACTATAACTGAAGATGTCTGGTAGGCGGGGGTAGCGTGTATGGTTTGGGGGTATATATGGGGGTATTTACTGTTGGGCGTTTTGACTAACTAATGTTTATCAATTTGTTATGTTTGAGATATGGGTGGGGCCTCGCAAAGGCTGCGATAGCATCGGCAATACCATATCCTTATCGCAAGGAGGTGATATGAACAGTGAAAACAACCAGATCGAAATCTACCAAACTGCCGATGGCCAGACCGAAATTGAGGTGCGTCTGGAGACGGACACCGTTTGGTTGACCCAGGCCCAGATGGTCGCCCTGTTTGGCCGTGATGTCTCAGTTATCTCTCGTCATATTCGCAATGCTCTTAAAGAGGGGGAAGTGACTGAAAAAAGCAATTTGCAAAAAATGCAAATTGCAAATTCCGACCGCCCCGTCACATGTTACGACTTGGATGTGGTGATCTCGGTCGGTTACCGCATCAAATCCACCCAAGGCGTTCAATTCCGCCGCTGGGCCACCCAACGCCTGAAAGAGTATCTGGTACAGGGCTATACCCTCAACCGCAGCCGCTTCGAGAAAAATGCCGCCGAGCTGGAGCAGGCACTGGCCCTGATTCAAAAAGCCGCGCTAAGCCCCGAGCTTTCCGGGGGCGCGGGTAGAGGCCTGGTTGATATCGTCTCCCGCTATACCCAGACCTTCCTGTGGTTGCAGCGCTACGACGAAGGCTTGCTGGAAGAGCCCCCCGGTGAAACCGGCGGCAAGTTGCCTTCAGCTGACGAAGCCATGGCGGCGCTGGGGCAGCTCAAGCAGCAATTGATTGAACGCGGCGAGGCGACGGCGCTGTTTGCCCAAGTGCGTGAGCACGGCTTGGCAGGCATATTCGGTAACCTCGATCAATCCGTGTTTGGCGAACCGGCCTACCCGACTGTGGAGAGCAAGGCCGCTCATCTGCTGTATTTTGTGGTGAAAAACCATCCCTTTGCCGATGGCAACAAGCGCAGCGGCGCCTTTCTGTTTGTGGATTTCCTACACCGCAATGGTCGCCTGCTAAACAGCGATGGTTACCCGATCATTAACGACACCGGTCTGGCTGCGTTGACACTGCTGGTGGCGGAATCCGACCCCAAGCAGAAAGAGACATTGATTCGGTTGATTATGAATATGCTGAGCTGTAACAAGGAATAGTACAGGCAGCACAGTCTGAGCTTTTTCGAGATCGAACGGTGACGGGTGATTGAAGAACGTTTGGAGTGACTCCCGAAAGCACCGTCAAAATCTTTGCAGTTCAAAACTACCTTCATCGCCAGACCAATGGCTTGGGTGCAAAGCCTGCCTCGTGAATCACGCCTTCTCCGCAGGTGGTATTTCTGCGTTGATGGCCCCATGGAATTGAGGCGACACGAGCGTCTGCGGATGGAGAAGGAGGCAGTAAGTGGCGTGACGGCGTTAAAAAGTGATCCAACCTATACTCAACTTATTGTC
>SBGI01000065.1 GCA_006227015.1 Gammaproteobacteria bacterium | reverse complement strand
GGTCATTACCTGGTTGATGGCGCAGAGAAACTGGCCCTGGCCTAGCCCTTGTTGCCATTGCTCGCCGCGCTGTTTCAGGGTCGATACCAGATCGCTGACAGTCTGCACATGGTCTGGCAATGTCAGCTCCAGTTCACCGGTGCCCAGTTGCTCCCGTAGACTGCCGAAAAACAGAATCTTCAAGGGGCAGCGCTCCAGTGGCCGGATTTGCCACCGGCTTTTTCCAGCAGACGCGTGGATTCGATCACCATGCCGCGGTCCACTGCCTTGCACATGTCGTAGATGGTCAGTGCGGCCACAGAGGCTGCAGTAAGGGCTTCCATTTCCACGCCGGTTTTGCCATCCAGGCCGCAGCTGGCGGTGATGCGCAACTGATTGCTGTCCGGCAGCAATTGAAATTCCACTTTGATCGAGGTGAGCATCAGGGGGTGACAGAGGGGAATCAGGTCAGAACATTTTTTTGCGGCCTGAATGCCGGCAATGCGGGCCACGGCCAGCACATCACCTTTCTTGTGGCCGCCACTGCTGATCATGTTCAGGGTTTCCGGTTGCATACGCACCAGTGATTCGGCGCTTGCTTCGCGATGGGTGACCGCTTTGCCGCCCACATCTACCATGTGGGCATTGCCCTGTTCATCCAGGTGGCTCAGTTTGCGCATGTCGCTCAAAACAGTACTCCGCGATCAGGATTGATAATGTGGAAGTCTAACGTAACTCAGGGCCCGGCGTATCACTGGGAATCAATCATGCCGTGCTGGCGGCAAGATCAGAATGGCCCGGAAATCATTGACGTTTGTCCGCGTGGGGCCAGTGATTAGCAGGTCGCCGAGGTCCGAAAAAAACGGGTAACAGTTATTGTTGTCGAGTTCGGTGGCGGCATCCCAGCCTCGGTCAATGGCCCGCTGCCAGGTGTCGGGATTGAGTACGGCTCCGGCATTGTCTCCGGCACCGTCGATGCCGTCGGTATCTGCCGCAAGGGCATAAATTCCCGGTGCACCCTTGAGGGCATCCACCAGTGCCAGTAGATACTCGCCATTGCGTCCGCCCTTGCCATTTCCTCGTACCGTGACGCTGGTTTCCCCGCCTGAAAGAATCACGCAGGGTGCCTCAATTGAGCCTTCCCCCCGCGAGATGGCCAGGGCCAGTGAGGCGTGCTGTTGCGCCAGCTCACGGGACTCTCCTGTCAGGTCATCACCCAGGGACAATACTTCCAGACCAACGGCTTTGGCACGCACGGTGGTTGCCATTAGCGACTGGCTGGGAGCGGCGATCATTCTGAAGCGGCAGTGGGCGAGGGCAGTATCGCCGGGTTTGGGGGTTTCCGAATCCGGGGACTTCAACCACTTGGTGACAGCGTCACCAACTTCGATGTTGTACTTTTCGAGAATGGCCAGGGCCTGATCGGAGGTGGTCGGGTCGGCCACCGTAGGGCCGGACGCAATCACCGCCGGGTCGTCTCCTGGCACATCGGATATCGCCAGAGTCAGCAGTTTGGCCGGAGCACAGGCCTGAGCCAGTCGACCTCCCTTGATACCGGAAAGGTGCTTGCGCACACAGTTCATTTCATGAATATCGGCGCCGGATTTCAGCAGACCACGATTGATACTCTGCTTGTCCGCCAGGGTTAGTCCGGGTGCAGGCATGGATAACAGCGATGAACCGCCACCGGAGATCAGGCAGATGACCTGATCTTCCGCTGATAGGTTGCTGACCAGCGACAAAATGCGTTTTGCCGCCAGTTCACTGTTCATATCCGGCACCGGGTGATTGGCTTCAATCACTTCCAGTCGCTCCAGTGGTTCACTGTGTCCGTATGCCGTTACCACCAGACCTTTTAGCGGACCTTTCCAGTGCTGTTCCAGGCTGGCGGCCATGGAACAGGCGGCCTTGCCCGCACCCACCACGATCAAAGGACGGTTGTTGGGCAGTGGCGAAGCGGGAAGAAATGGCGGTAACACCAGCGCTGGGTCAGCGGTGGCAACGGCAATTTTAAACAGGTCAATGAGTAACTGCTGTGGATCGATATCAGTCATGATCAGGGCTTACTGGTAACGACAACGCCTTTATTATGGCGTTAGCGTTGGTGCCATGCCAGCGAACATGGATAATCAGCTTTTTGCAGTAGTCGTATGAAGGGGGCGTAGCTTCTTGGACAAACAGTACATCGATGCCCAGCAATTGCTGGATGACGCTTTCCGGCTTGGCTTACAGGTGCTGGAAAGTGATTTTCGCCCGCATTTCATTATCGGCGTGTGGCGGGGTGGTGCGCCGGTAGGTATAGCCGTGCAGGAACTGCTGGAGTACTTCGGCATTGTCACCGACCATATCGCCATCCGCACTTCGTTTTACACAGCCATGGGTGAGCATGCCGAAACGGTACAGGTTCATGGGCTGGGGTATGTGATTGACCGTCTGCGCGAGGCCGATTCCATTCTCATCGTCGATGATGTCTACGATACCGGCCTGAGCCTGCAGCAGGTGGTTGCCGATATTCTGGCGCAGTGCGACGACAACCCGCCGGAGATTCGCCTGGCCACCCCTTACTTCAAACCCGGCAACAATCGCACCCGGCGGGAGCCGGATTATTACCTGCACAAAACCGATAAATGGCTGGTGTTCCCGCACGAGCTGGCGGGACTTACTGCGCAAGAAATACTGGACAATAAGCCCGGTGTTGAGAGTCTGCGGGAAAAACTGGCTCTGCGGGAAACGACTACCTGATAATGACTAACGATCAGCCAGAGCCGCTGCCACTTTTGATCCGGTGTCCCGGGCCAGTTTGGTGGTGATGTAACTGCCGGCCTCCAGTAATTCCCCAAGGTCAACACCGTGCTCAATGCCGAGGCCGTTGAGCATATAAACCAGATCTTCCGTAGCCACGTTGCCGGACGCTCCCTTGGCATAGGGGCAGCCGCCCAAGCCAGCGATGGCGCTATCCACCACAGAGATACCCATTTCCAAGGCTGCATAAATATTTGCCAGTGCCTGGCCGTAGGTGTCATGCAGATGAACGGCCAGCTGCTCGATGGGAATTTCCGCACTGCAGGCATCAATTACCCGCTGAATATCTGCGGGGGTGCCGACGCCGGTGGTGTCACCCAGGGACACTTCGTAGCAGCCCATTTGCATCAACTGAGCTGCCACATGGCGAACCTTGTCAGGCGGAACATCGCCCTCGTAGGGGCAACCCACCACACAGGAAACGTAGCCACGCACGCGGATATTCGCGTCCCTGGCGGCCGCCATCACGGGTTCAAACCGCCCAAGGCTTTCATCGATGGTGCAGTTGATATTTTTTTGGCTGAAGGTCTCGGAAGCGGCGGCAAAAATGGCTACCTCGGTGGCACCTGCTGCCAAAGCCCGCTCAAAGCCTTTCAGGTTGGGTGTGAGTGCTGCGTAGGTCACACCCGGCTGTCGGGACACCTTTTGAAACACTTCGTCACTGCCCGCCATTTGCGGCACCCATTGGGGGTTCACAAAACTTCCCGCCTCGATGTAGCTCACCCCGGCAGCGGCCAGTTTTTCAATAAGTGTAACTTTGACATCGGTGCTGATGGAGAGGGGTTCGTTTTGCAGCCCGTCACGGGGGCCAACTTCGACGATGCGAACATGGGTGGGCAAAGCCATGGTGACTCACTTTTATGGTTATGTTCAGGTGAAACTAAATTACCGTGTTTGCAGGGATGGGAAAAGTTGTAGTTCGCATAATTGATGACAGCTGACAGTTTGTTGATAAAGAGGCAGGTGCTTGATTAA
>SBGI01000092.1 GCA_006227015.1 Gammaproteobacteria bacterium | reverse complement strand
ACCACCTTCGCTGCGAAGGGCCAGCAACGATCCCAGGGCAAACGACCTGAGAGTTACAAGCAGCAACCTGTGGACGACCTCGCCGCAGTGATCATTCTCCAGGACTGGCTCTCGGATCCCTCAATGGCAAGCGCACCCTGATATCAGCCCGGCATCTCAGAAGCGGTTGATATGGTCGTCCTGATCTTCCTCCACCTGTAACTCATCTGCCGCGTTTGACAGATAACCCGCGTCGCTATCCGACTGCAGCTTGATAAGCAGCCGCAGGTCGTTTTTCGAATCTGCATGCAGCATGGCATCTTCGTAGGTGATCAAACCTTCTTCATAGAGCTTGTAAAGCGCCTGGTCGAAGGTCTGCATGCCGTGCTCTGTAGAACGGGTCATCAGTTCTTTCAGTTTATGGACCTCACCCTTGCGGATCATGTCACCCGCCAGCGGCGTGTTGATCAGAATTTCAATGGCGGCTCGACGACCACTGCCATCGGCCAGTGGAATCAGCTGTTGTGCCACCATCGCTTTCATGTTGAGTGACAAATCCATCCACAGCTGCCCGTGACGCTCGGGCGGGAAGAAATGCTGGATGCGATCCAGCGCCTGGTTAGCATTATTGGCGTGTAGTGTCGCCAACACCAGGTGGCCGGTTTCCGCAAACGTAATCGCGTGTTCCATGGTTTCCGGTGTCCGGATCTCACCAATCAGGATCACATCTGGAGCCTGACGCAAGGTATTGCGCAACGCCACCTCAAAGGACTCGGTATCCACACCCACCTCTCGCTGGGTCACGATACAGCCCTCATGCTGGTGAACAAATTCGATCGGGTCCTCTACGGAGATAATATGGCCGCGACTGGTTCTATTGCGATGGCCGATCATGGCAGCCAGGGAGGTGGACTTACCCGTACCGGTCGCCCCTACGAAAATAATGATGCCGCGCTTTGTCATCACCAAATCATTGAGTATCGGTGGCAACTGTAATTGCTCGACTGTGGGAATGATCGTCTCAATACGCCGCAGCACCATGCCGGATTCGTTGCGTTGCACAAAGGCACTTACCCGGAAGCGACCCACACCGGGGCGGCCGATGGCAAAGTTCAATTCCTTCTTTTCACGGTACTCTTTGCGCTGTTTCTCATCCATGATGCTCTCAACCACCTGATGTGCCTTTTCAGGTGTCAGCGGCGTTTTACCCACCGGGACAATCACCCCGTTTACCTTGATACTGGGTGCAACACCGGTGGTAATAAACAGGTCGGAAGCTTCCTTCTCAACCATTAATTTCAACAGCACATCAAAATCCATTACGTTCTCCCAAACTGCTATTTGCCAAATACTGGCTTACTAACCCGTTACTCAAAACTCACCCATCAGAACTCATCTGGCATCTTGGCCTTCTCTTTGGCCACTTCTGCGGTGATCACTTTCTGGCTCACCAGGCGATGCAGGTTCTGGTCCATGGTCTGCATACCGTGGGATGCGCCTGTCTGAATGGCAGAATACATCTGCGCTACCTTGTCCTCGCGAATCAGGTTGCGGATCGCCGGGGTGCCGATCATGATTTCATGAGCAGCAATCCTGCCACCACCAATTTTCTTCATCAGCGTCTGTGAAATCACCGCCTGCAGGGACTCCGACAACATGGAGCGAACCATAGGTTTTTCGGCAGCGGGGAACACGTCGACAATCCGGTCAATGGTTTTAGCCGCTGATGTGGTGTGCAGGGTGCCAAACACCAGGTGACCGGTTTCCGCAGCAGTCAGTGCCAGGCGGATGGTTTCCAGGTCACGCATCTCACCCACCAGGATGATGTCCGGGTCTTCCCGCAGCGCTGAACGCAACGCTTCACTGAAACCGTGAGTATCCCGGTGAACCTCGCGCTGGTTAACCAGACATTTTTTACTCTCGTGCACAAATTCGATGGGATCTTCAATGGTCAGAATATGCTGGTAGCGGTTCTCGTTGACGTAATCCACCATGGCAGCGAGGGAAGTTGATTTACCCGAACCAGTGGGACCGGTCACCAGCACCAGTCCCCGCGGCAACATCGACAGGTTTCGGAAAACCTGACCAAAGCCCAGGTCTTCCAGCGTCAGCACACGGGAGGGAATGGTTCGGAATACACCTGCCGCACCGCGGTTCTGATTAAATGCATTCACCCGGAAGCGTGCAACGCCGGGGACTTCAAAAGAAAAGTCTGTTTCCAGAAACTCTTCATAGTCTCGACGCTGTTTGTCATTCATGATGTCGTAGATTAACTGGTGGACTTCCTTGTGTTCCATTGGAGGCAAGTTCACTCTTCGCATATCACCGTCAATCCTGATCATCGGAGGCAACCCTGCAGAGATATGCAAATCCGATGAACCCTGTTTGACGCTGAACGCCAGCAATTCCGTAATATCCATGAGTTATTCCTGTAATTCTGGGTTAACCTACTGCTCTTCCGGGAGCCGCAGAATGGCCCAGAGCTAGCATATGCCTACTATAGCCGACAATCTTCAACATGTTTACCAACAGATTAACGCTGCTGCCAACCGCGCCTGCAGAAATCCTGAGGATATTCATTTGCTGGCTGTCAGCAAGACTCATTCGGCCAATGCCATTCGCGAATGCTATGCTGCCGGCCAACATCACTTTGGTGAGAATTACCTGCAGGAAGCCCTCCAAAAACAGCAGGCTCTGGCAGACCTCTCAGACCTGTGCTGGCACTTTATTGGCCCACTACAGACAAATAAAACACGAAAAGTCGCCGAACAATTTGACTGGGTTCACAGTATTGACCGCCAACGCATCGCAGAGCGACTGAGTGAACAGCGCCCTCAACACTGCGAACCCCTCAATGTTTGCATACAGGTCAATATTGACGACGAATCCAGTAAATCTGGCGTGGCTATGAATGATGTGGCGCCTCTGGCAAAAGCCATCATCGCCCTGCCCAATCTGAGGTTGCGCGGTTTAATGGCGATTCCCGTGAAAAGCGATGACTATGCCGAGCAACTGAACTCGTTTAACCAGGTCGCCATGCTATTGCGTGAGCTGCAAAACTCCACCCGGCTTTCAACATTGGATACACTTTCCATGGGAATGAGCAATGACCTGCAGGCAGCCATTGCGGCAGGAGCAACCATTGTGAGGGTCGGAACAGCTATATTTGGCCCCCGACCACCTCGAACATAACAAGATTTTGTGACAGCAATCGATCAAGGAATCACTGTGAGCAAACCCAAACTGACTTTTATCGGTGGCGGCAATATGGCCACCAGCCTGATTGGCGGCCTTGTAGATAAAGGCTATCCCGCCGATGCCATCACTGCCACCGACCCCCTTGAGGAGAGTCGACTAAAGCTGGCGAAACGTTTTGGTATCAATACCGGTGACGATAACTCGCAAGCCTGCGCCAGTGCGGATGTCATTCTACTGGCAGTCAAACCACAGGTAATGCAGAGCGTATTGCAGGGGCTGGCAGGCTCACTGGAGCACCGCCCCCTAATCATCTCCATTGCCGCAGGGATATCCATGGAGTCTCTTTCCCGATGGCTTGGTGGAGAGCTGCCTATCGTTCGCTGTATGCCCAACACCCCGGCACTGGTGCAAACAGGTGCCAGCGGGCTATACGCCAACGACCAGGTGAGTGACGCACAAAAGGATCTGGCTGAGCAGGTTCTTAATGCTGTCGGCATTGTCTGCTGGCTGGACAACGAAGCGGATATCGATGCGGTTACTGCCGTCTCTGGCAGTGGCCCCGCTTATTATTTTCTGGTCAT
>SBGI01000279.1 GCA_006227015.1 Gammaproteobacteria bacterium | reverse complement strand
GCCGGAACCATGCCTGCAAACAGTCCCACATAGCGGTTTTTTTCGTAGCCGTTCTTGCCGACCTTGTGCACAGTGCCGGTTTTACCTGCCACCTCGTAGGAAGGTATCGCTGCCCGCGTCGCAGTCCCCCCGCTTCCGGTAACACTGGTCATCATGGTGCGCAGTTTTGCCACCAGCTCAGCATCGACGACCGACACCCCATCCGGAACGTCTTCCGTCTTTAACAATGTAACCGGCTTTTTGACACCATCATTGGCCAGCACAGCGTAGGCTTGAGCAATCTGTAGCGCCGACGCGGACAACCCGTGACCAAAAGCAAAATTGGCCCGCTCAACGGGCCGCCACCGACGGTGCTCCGGCAAACTACCCGGCGTCTCCCCCGGGAAACCCGTCCCCGGGCTTTCCCCCATCCCCAGACGAGCAAACATTTCACGGATATGTTCCGGCTCCAGATCCAGAGCAATCTTGGTGGTTCCTACCTGACTGGATTTCATCAGCAGTGTGGTCAGGTCTATGGCCCCGTAATTGCGGTGATCGTAGAATGTTTTACGACCCACCCGGATATAACCCGGACTGGTATCAATAATGGTCTCCGGCACGTATTTGCCACTTTCCAGCGCCGCCAGCACGGTGAGAGGCTTCATGGTCGACCCCGGCTCAACCAAATCGGTGACCGCCCGGTTGCGCAGGGCATCGGAATTCAGCTGCCCGCGGTCATTGGGGTTAAAGGATGGCTGATTGGCCATCGCCAGCACTTCGCCACTGCGCGCATCCAGCAACACCACAGAGCCGGATGCCGCCTTAAACTTGTTCACCGCCTCTTTCAACTCACGGTATGCAGTGTATTGCAGTCGCAGATCGATACTCAGGGCCAGATTCTCACCGGCTTTCTCACTGCGCAGCAGGCCCAGCTCCTTGATCACCCGCCCCTTGAGGTCTTTCAGAACCTGCTTGGCACCGGGCACACCGGTCAACCACTCATCGTAGGCCAGCTCCATGCCTTCCTGACCGTGGTCGTCGATATTGGTAAATCCGACCAACTGCGAAGTCACTTCCCCCGCGGGGTAGAAACGTTTGTACTCGCCCTGACCGTAAATACCGGGTATCTCCAGGCGTAGCGCTTCTTCCGCCTGCTCCGGTGTAATCTGGCGCTCCAGATACATAAACTCCTTACCGGCGTAGCGGGTCAGTCGCTGCTTTAACTCTTCATGATTGATAGCAAGAGTTTTTGCCAACGCCTTCAGCGCCGGAGATTCCACATTCACCAGCTGCGGGTTAGCCCAGAGGGTGACCACTGGCGTACTGACCGCCAGAGGCTCCCCACGTCGATCCGTGATGACTCCGCGATAGGCTGGAATCGATTCGGTGCGCAACGTGCGGGCCATACCCTGACCTTGCAAAAACTCATATCCCTTATCGACGTCGGGCATTACCTGGAGTTGGGCTATATGCCAGAGTCCCGCAACAGGCAGCGTCGCCAACACCGCCACCACCAAGAGGTAGCGCCAGCGAGAGATGGTCAGCTTGCCCGGCTTCACTCTGTTCACTTGCTCCTATTCCATGCCTACCGGGCCACCGGCTCGAACGATGACAATCTCGCTCGGCTCGGGCACCCGCATGTTCAGTTCATTAATTGCCATTTGCTCAACGCGGCTCAGTGAAGCCCAGGAGCTCTGCTCAAGCAGATAACGCCCCCACTCCACCTGCAACGCATTAGCCTCCTGCTCCAGCTTGGCGAGTTCGTTGTACAGCTGCCGGCAAAGGTGACTCACGTACACCACCGACAGCGCCGACACGATGACGCCTATCCACAACAACGGGAACAGCCAACCTGCCTGCTTGCGAGCCACGCCACGCATCGTCAAGCCACCTTTTCTGCCACACGCATCACAGCGCTGCGTGCCCGAGGGTTGGCTTTAACTTCTGCTGCATCCGGCTTAACCGCTTTCCCCACCGAGCGCAGGCGCCGCACGATATCCTTTTCCATCACCGGCAACCCCTTCGGGATAGGCTTGCCCTTTTCCTGCTCACGGATAAACCGCTTTACCAAACGGTCTTCGAGGGAATGAAAGCTGATCACGACCAGTCGACCGCCAATGGCCAACAGGTCCAACACTGATGCCAGCACCTTTTCCAGATCGTCCAGCTCCCGGTTAATAAAAATGCGTATACCCTGAAAAGCCCGGGTAGCAGGATGCTTGCCTTTCTCCCAGGCGGGATTGGCTTCTGCGACAATCTTGGCCAACTGCGCTGTACGGGTAATCGGCTGTTCTTCGCGCGCTGCGACAATAGCCCTTGCCATGCGTCGCGAAAATCGCTCTTCGCCATACTCCCTCAACACCCGTGCAATATCTTCTTCCGAAGCATCCGCCAGCCACTCGGCTGCACTCATCCCGCTGTCTGGGTCCATGCGCATATCCAGCGGACCGTCCCGCAAAAAACTGAACCCCCTCTCGGCATCATCCAGCTGCGGCGATGAAACACCGAGATCCAGCAACACCCCCTGCACTTCACCGGCATGCTGTCGCTCTACCACCATGGAAGCCAGATCCGCGAAACTGCCACGCACCATGTCGAATCGCGAATCATCGGCAAACATGTTGCGGGCTGTTCTACAGGCTTCCGGATCCTTGTCGACAGCCATTAGATGGCCGCTGGAACCGAGCCTGGAAAGGATGAGTGTGGAATGGCCGCCGCGACCAAACGTGCCGTCGATATAGAATCCGTCGGGGTCGGTGATGAGGGCAGCAACTGCCTCATCAAGTAAAACGGTCGTGTGCTCGACCTGTGCCGACATAAACGTTCCCCAGTGTTACAACGACAGCGATTGCATTTCTTCCGGAATTTCAAGATCTCCACTGGTCTCGGCGAGCCAATCCTCTCTACCGGTATTCCAGTTTTCTTCGCTCCACAATTCCAAACGGTGACGCTGGCCAACCAGAATCACTTTCTTCTCCAGCTGCGCGTATTGACGCAGCTCCGGTGGAATCAATATCCGGCCATTCCCGTCGAGCTCCATTTCCCGGGCATGGCCAATAAGAATTCTCTGCAATTTTCGTGTGGCAGGATTGAAGGTCGGCAGTCGGGCGATCTGCTCTTCAATTTTTTCCCATTCATGCAGCGGATAAATCAATAAACATTTATCCTGTACATCAATGGTGGCTATAAGGTTTCCGCTGCAGCTGTCATCAATATCCGCGCGATAGCGTGCCGGGATCGCCATACGACCCTTGGCATCGATATTGATTTCATTGCTGCCTCTGAACACGCCAGCTTCATCCCGATAAATACAAACTGCTTTAAGGACAAAAAACCACTTTGCCCCACTTTCTCCCACTTTTCGTCACTATATGCTCACCAAAGGCAAAGTCAAGTCTTTGAAAGACAAGAAAATCACCAAAAAAATCTCAGTAACTCAATAAGTTGCAGAAAAATGACCCGAGCAGAAAAAAGGCGATTTCAATATCGCATTCAGAAACAATTTGATAGAAAACGCAGTTAATGTATTACTTTAATTAAATCGAACAAAAAAACTGATACGCATAAAAAATAGACAATTTGTCTATTTTTTGATCACTTCGGCGAATTTGAGAACTGGCTCGCAGGTGTTTGCATAGCCAGATACCTGAGCAGGTACCATGGGAGTGCCCGGTAGCCACCAGGCAACAGAAAAAAAGGGGAGTTGGCCTGTAAGCCGGGTTCTGTCGTGGACAACCATTCCTCTAGGGTGCATGTCACCATACACCTCAAGCGACCTACCCGAG
>SBGI01000244.1 GCA_006227015.1 Gammaproteobacteria bacterium | reverse complement strand
ACGCTGACATCATTGGCCAGCAACTCTTTGGCATATTTGGTGGTTAAAGCTTCTATGGGCACCCTCAGGGATGGTCCCAGAAAATGGTGGGGCGACCAGGGCCCTACATCCTGGTATGCCTCAATTTCCTTATTCAGCTCCGAAAGGCGGGGGGACATGTTCAGGTAAGCAATGCTGTCCATGCGTTCGATGCGGGCCTGGACTGAGAAGGTGATCTCCCGGTGCAGGTCGAGAAAGGCCAGTTCCACGTTGTTATTACCAAAAAAATCCACCCGATTGATCCATTCATCCGGTTTCGGACGCACGGTCAGCGTGCCGGCCACCAGCCGCTGTTCGCCGGGTAGGTCGGCGGGAACCAGCCGCACAATATGGCGGCTGGCATTGGCGTCGTTGTCGTACTTGTAGGTGATTTTCAGGCTGATGTCGTAGAGCATTCCTATTGCCTTAACGGAGGTATGACGCACTGAGGTGATCAGACAGGCTCGCAATCTCACCCCCCAGATCATACAGGGCCGAACTGCTCAGGGTTTCCGGAGTATGCAGTTCCAGGCTGGTATGGGTCTGCAGCATGGTGCGCTGCAAGGGGTTTAATTGCCTATTCTGGTCACTGTTGGGTAGAAAGTTGATATGGCTGGACATATCGTTGAGTTGATAAATGATGGCTCTGGGGTTCAGTGGGTCCAGGGCCAGCAGGTCGATGACGGTTTCGCGGTTGGTGGCAACGGCGTAACGTCGGCGGTGGGTCATGGCACTGTCTGCCACTTCAATGGCCATGTCCAGGCAGCCATCGGGTGCATGTTCATGGGTGAAGGACGACAGCATGTTGGTCAGTGAGAGGGCTCTTTCGAGACCTCGACCAATGCTGAGGAAGCGCCAGCTGGTGAAGCGATACATGTTTTCGTGGATCAGACCGGAGAACCCTGACAGTTTTCGCAGCAGTATGCTCATGGCCCTTGCCATATCATCGCCCGGGGTCACAGTCTGGGTCATATTGCGGACAGTTTTCACCAGGTCGTGCAGTGCCAGCCAGCCATCGACGGAGAACCGGTCCCGGACCTGGCCTGCAGCATAATTGGCAGATGCCAGGGTGTTAACCACGCTGGTGGGCAGCCCTTCTTCGACATCAGTGTCCATCTCTTCCAGGAACTCAGCCAGGTGCTCCAGCAGGGGGGTCAATTCTGACCCGGACTCAGCCAGGCGAATATGATAGGCCCGCAAGAGGCGAATGGTGTGTTCGGCGCGTTCCACATAGCGACCGAGCCAGAAGAGGTTGTCAGCGGCGCGACTGGGCAGTACGCCGGGTTGTTGGCGGGTAAAAGGCCCAGTGGAGGAGCCAAGCATGGTTTCCGTTGGCACCGACTCCTTGCTCATTACCCAGACGTCGGCGACTGAACCGCCTCTCTGCAACGCCAGGGCCGCAGAGTGACTGGATGGCCCAATGCGGGCGAAGCCCCCGGGCATTACCTGCCAGCCGTCCGGGGTTCGCACCAGGAAAACCCTCAGGTTCATTGGCCTTGGCACCAGCCGGTCGCCATCAAAGGCGGGGGTGGTGGAGAGCGTGACGGCTTCCTGGCCAACCAAATGCTGTGCGCCATCATCAATCCATGAGTCAATGGTTTGTTTGATGTCGCGATTGAATGTTCCGGCTACAGCGGACACATCGTCCAGGTCAAACGGCGGACGGGTGGCATAGGCACTGCCAATGGTCATTCGCTGAGCATTTTCCTTAACGTAATTCCGTTCCTTGGCTTGCCCGCACCACCAGGTGGCGATATTCGGCAGCATCAGTGGTTGCCCGGTAAGGGCCCTACAGATACGGGGCAGGAAAGCGAGCAGGGCGCGGGTTTCCAGCACGCCGGAACCCAGGGCGTTGACCATGGTGACATTTCCGGAGCGCACGGCCCCCAGCAGGCCCGCAGTTCCCAGCCTGGAGCTTTCATCGAGCTCAAGGGGGTCGGCCCAGTTGGCATCGAGGCGGCGCCAGAGCACGCTGACCGGACGAAGCCCGGCGACAGTGCGGACCATCAATTGACCATTGCGCACGGTCAGGTCTTCACCTTCCAACAGCATAAAGCCGAGGTAGCGGGCAATGTAGGCGTGCTCGAAGTAGGTGTCGTTCATCGGCCCAGGTGTCAGGATGCCTACACGGCTACCCTCATCCTCCCGCAGCCCCATCAGGGCATCGCGGAAAGCGCGAAAGAATCCTGCCAGTCTGAAAACTTTTGCCCGTGCATAATGGTCTGCATATACCCGGGTGGTGGCGATACGGTTTTCCAGTGCAAAGCCAGCACCGGACGGGGCTTGTGTACGGTCGCCGATGACCCACCACTCTCCGTTGGGGCCACGCCCGATATCAAACGCTACAAAATGCAGGAAATGACCGGATGCCGGTTTGACACCAACCAGGGGGCGCAGCCATTCGGGGTTGTTGGCGACCAGGGCGGCGGGTAGGTGACCGTTGGCCACCAGCTTGTTTTCGCCGTAGATATCGGCCACTACCTGCTCGAGTAGTTCGGCTCTTTGAATGAGCCCGCCGCTAATGTGCTTCCATTCTTCTTCGTCGATCAGCACCGGCATGTGACTCAGGGGCCAGTCTCTCTCGGCGGCATCTTTTGTGCCGTACTGACGATAGAAAACCCCGGCATCGGCCAGGTATTGGTCTGCGCGAGATTTGCGCAAGGCAATTTCTTCTGGCGTCATCCGCGCCACTGCGTCGATCAGACTGCTCCAGACAGGGCGAATGGCTCCGTCGGGGCCAATCAGCTCATCGGGCACGTCCTTCATGGCCCGGTAGCCCGCCAGCAGGCTGGCTACCGGATCATTCGTGGCTCTTTTGCCTTGTTGCGACATTTCTACAGTCCGGGAGGCCGTCTCAGGTCCAGCGTCATCGGAAACTCACGGTGGGGGACTTCCGGCTGGGGCATATACGTGCCGGGAGTATGGCCATTTGCCTCAAATCGTGCAAGGCGTCTGGCCTCTGCTTCGTTGCCATTCACCGGGAATGTTTCGTAATTTCGGCCACCGGGATGGGCGACGTGATAGACACAACCTCCCAGCGCCCGGCCGCTCCAGGTATCGAAGATATCGAAGGTCAGTGGCGCATTGACGGGCAGTACCGGATGCAGAGCCATCGCAGGCTGCCAGGCCTTATAGCGAACCGCACCGACGGCAACACCCGGCGACGTGGTTTTGGTCATCGGTACCCGGCGCTGGTTACAGGCCACCACATATCGACCGGGATCAGAGGTAGTAAGTTTGACCTGCAGCCGTTCAACAGAACTGTCGGTATAGCGCACTGTGCCACCAATGGCACCGGTTTCACCCAGTACATGCCAAGGTTCGAGAGCCTGCCGCAATTCCAGATGAACGCCTTCATACTCCACTTCGCCGCAGAAGGGGAATCGAAATTCCTGCTGTGCTTCGTACCATTCAGAACGAAAATCAAAGCCGTGCTCTTTAAGGTCGCGAAGTACTTCTAGGAAATCTTCCCAGATAAAGTGGGGCAGCATATAGCGATCGTGCAGACTGGTGCCCCAGCGGGTCAGTTCGCCGCCAATGGGGGACTCCCACATGCGTGCAATCAGTGCCCGGATCAGCACCTGCTGGGCCAGGCTCATCCGTGGGTCCGGTGGCATTTCAAAACCGCGGAATTCCACCAGGCCAAGCCGTCCCATGGGGCCATCGGGGGAATAGAGCTTGTCGATACAGATTTCTGCCCGGTGGGTATTGCCTGTGACATCAATCAGGATATTGCGTAGCAGCCGGTCCACCAGCCAGGGTTGTGGTGGTAC
>SBGI01000207.1 GCA_006227015.1 Gammaproteobacteria bacterium | reverse complement strand
GCCATCGAGTACGATTTCTTCAATCCCCAGGATCTGAAGTATTCTCTGGAAAACAAGTTTATCAACGGATTGTATTTCGCTGGCCAGATCAATGGCACCACTGGCTATGAGGAAGCGGCGGCACAGGGTTTACTGGCTGGCATCAATGCGGGTCTTCAGATTCAGGGAAAAGAGCCCTGGTGTCCCCGGCGGGACGAAGCTTATATCGGTGTTTTGGTCGATGACTTAATCACCATGGGTACTCGCGAACCCTATCGAATGTTTACCAGTCGTGCTGAATATCGTCTGTTATTGCGCCAGGATAATGCGGACCTGAGATTGACAGAAACCGGGCGGCAACTTGGCGTTGTGGATGATAGCCGCTGGCAGGCCTTTGCAAAAAAACGCGAACAGATAGAGCGCGAGCAGCAGCGTCTGCGAACCACCTGGGTACAACCGGGCAGCGAGCAGGCAAGAGTGCTGGAGCAAAAAACAGGGGCAACCCTAAGCCGGGAGTACA
Organism: Gammaproteobacteria bacterium; assembly: GCA_006227015.1. Next base: position 3,325 of record SBGI01000207.1, on the reverse strand, counting down.
GCCTGCATGACTTACTGAAACGCCCGGAACTCGGCTATGGCGATATCAGTACAATGTTTGGCGACAAGATTCCCGGAGATGTCGCGGAACAGGTTGAGATAGATGCCAAATATGCTGGCTATATCGATCGCCAACAGGAAGAAATCGAGCGCATGCAGCGCCAGGAAAACACACCGATACCGTCAGATTTCGATTATGACGCGGTGAAAGGCTTATCCAACGAGGTCAAGCAGAAACTGGCAGCGGCTCGACCGGATACCCTGGCACGAGCATCCAGGATCCCCGGTGTGACGCCGGCGGCCACCTCATTGCTGCTGATTTACCTTAAAAAGAAATCCGTATCAGAACAGAAAATAGCCTGACGCATGGCGGATTTGGCTTCAAGATTGCGGGCAGGCCTTGATGCACTGTCGCTTCCACTCAGTGACTATCAGGTAGCATTATTGCTCGATTATCTGTCGCTGCTGCAAAAGTGGAACAGAGCCTATAACCTCACGGCAGTGCGTGATCCGCAGGAAATGTTACACCTGCATCTGCTAGATAGCCTCAGCATTGCCAAAGACATAGCGGGCAATGAGATGATCGATGTGGGGACAGGCCCGGGCCTTCCCGGAATTCCATTGGCCATCTGTTTTCCGGAGCGCTCATTCACTTTGCTGGACAGCAACGGCAAGAAAACACGATTTCTGTTTCAGGCAAAAAACAGTTTGGGCCTGGGCAATGTACAGGAAGTACAAAGCCGGGTTGAGGCTTATCAACCAGACAGATCCTATGACGCAGTCATTAGCAGGGCGTTCAGCAGCCTTGCCGACATGGTGGAAAAGTGCTCACACCTGCTGGCACCCGATGGACGCTTTTATGCCATGAAGGGGCAATATCCCCAACAAGAGTTGAGCGAGCTACCAAAACACTATAATGTCATTGCCTCGCATCGGCTTGATGTGCCAGGGGTGGAAGCACAGAGACACCTGGTAGAGATAGCACCTGTTTGAGGACCCCGTTTTGACCAAGACATTTGCCATCGCCAACCAAAAGGGAGGCGTGGGTAAAACCACTACCAGTGTCAATTTGGCAGCTTCCCTGGCCACCTTTAACAAGCGTGTATTGCTGGTTGATATGGATCCTCAGGGCAACGCTACCATGGGCTGTGGTATCGATAAAAACCAGTTGGCAGTCAGTGTTCTCGATGTACTTACCGGAGATACGGTGACGGAAAACGCTTTGCAGCGCTGTGAAACGGGTGTCTTTGATGTGTTGCCGGCAAATGGTGATCTGACCGCTGCCGAAGTCGAGTTATTGAAATTGCCAAGCCGTGAAAGCCGCTTGCGGCATGCGCTGGCCAGGGTCAAAAACAACTACGACTACATCATTGTAGATTGCCCCCCGTCATTGAGCTTGCTTACTGTGAACTCACTGGTGGCCTGTGTAGGTGTAATTATTCCGATGCAGTGTGAATACTATGCGCTGGAAGGACTGTCAGCACTGGTTGGCACCATTGGGAAAATTGGTCAGTATCTCAATCCCGGATTGCAGGTCGAAGGGATACTTCGCACTATGTATGATCCGCGCAATAGTCTGACAAATGAAGTGACCAGTCAGTTGCGCAAGCATTTTGGTGATCGGGTCTACCGCATAGCAATACCCCGCAATGTGCGTCTCGCGGAAGCACCAAGTTACGGACAGCCGGCACTGGTATACGACAAACATTCCAAAGGTGCGCTGGCCTACCTGGGACTGGCAGGTGAAATCATTCGCAGAGAAAAGGCAGCCAGGGCACAAGCGGAAACAACAGGTTAAGTTATGGTCAAGAGAAAAGGTTTGGGACGTGGTCTGGATGCCTTGTTGGGTGTGGAAGAAAACACGTCTTCCAGCGAAGCCAGCCAGGACAGCGAACACCTGAAAGAGTTACCTGTTGAATTCATGCGCCGCGGGAAGTATCAGCCGCGTAGGGATATGCATCCGGAAGCACTGGAGGAGCTGGCTGATTCCATTCGCTCCCAGGGCGTGATGCAGCCCATCGTAGTGCGCGCGCTTGGCGTGGACAGTTACGAAATTATTGCCGGAGAGCGCCGCTGGCGCGCATCGCAACTGGCTGGCCTGGAAACCATTCCTGCCCTGATCAGAAACGTCTCGGATGAGTCGGCTATGGCCATGGCGTTGATTGAAAACATTCAGCGTGAAGACCTGAATGCCATGGAAGAAGCCCAGGCCCTCATTCGTTTGCAGGAAGAATTTGGTCTCACGCAGCAGCAGATTGCACAGGCGGTGGGTAAATCCCGCAGCAGCGTGGCGAACTTTCTACGGCTGACAACCCTTGAAGAAGAGGTGCAGAAATTATTGGAGCACGGCGATCTGGAAATGGGTCACGCCAAGGTGCTACTAGCGTTGGAGGGCGAACGCCAGGTGGAAGCGGCTCGCCAGGCGGTCGCGAGGGGTATGTCTGTACGCCAGATCGAAGACCTGGTGAAGCGCATGCAGCATGAGCAGGACCAGCCGAAAACCTCTAGTGAAAAGAAAATCGATCCGGATATCAGGCGACTGCAAGAAAAGCTTGAAGAGCAGTTGAGTGTTCCTGTGCGCATCGAACACACTTCGAAAGGAAAGGGAAGGCTGGTTTTGAAGTACAACAGTGTGGATGAGCTGGAAGGGATACTCGACCATATCAAATAGTGATCATTGGTGATTAATCATAAGTTACATCAATTGCCATTATTTGCCGCAAAGACACAGGAACTGGCCAGTAAAAGCAAAGTTTTGTTGAATCTGAAAATTGGACTACCTATAATTGCCGCCCGTTTGGGTCGGTGAAATTATGGACTCAGGCAAACAACGCGGATGGGGGGTAGCTCGGTTATGAAAGCTACCATCAAGGTTCCACCGGTAGGGCGCATCGCGCTGATCCAACTGGCAACGCTTATGGTTGCCACGTTAATCACACTACCGATAGATGTAACCTTATCCAGTTCTCTGATGATTGGCGGCATTATTCATATTTTGCCCCATGCCTACTTCACACGATGGGCATTTCGATATCAGGGAGCCAGACAGGCCCCAAAAATACTGCGAGCCATATACAGGGGAGAAACGGGCAAGATATTGCTCACGTTGGTTTTGTTTGGTCTCACATTTAAGTATGTCGAGGCATTAAGCTTGCCAGCATTGTTTCTCGGGTATGGCGCTATGGTAATAGTGCAGTGGTTAGGTGCCGCGAAGGCATTAAACACTAACAAATAGACCTCGCTGGTTTGAGAGACAAGAAATGGCAGGCGACACGCAACAGACGGGTACAGAATATATTCAGCACCACCTGACCAACCTGACGTTT
>SBGI01000090.1 GCA_006227015.1 Gammaproteobacteria bacterium | reverse complement strand
CCCACCACCACCAGCGCGGCAAAGGAAATATTGTCCGTATAGAACACGGCGATAATCAGGATGGCGCCGATATCATCAAAAATGGCCAGTGAAGTGAGAAAAATCTTGATAGAGACTGGCACCCGGGAGCCCAGCAACGACAAAACCCCCAGGGCAAAGGCGATATCAGTGGCTGCCGGTATGGCCCAGCCGCGCAACCCGGCCTCGTCACCCTGATTGAACAGTAGGTAAATCAGCGCGGGAACCGCCATGCCACCAATCGCGCCCACACCGGGCAACACAATGTTGCGAATCTCGGACAACTCACCCTCAAGGAGCTCGCGTTTGAGTTCCAGGCCCACCAGGAAGAAGAAGATGGCCATCAAGCCATCATTCACCCAGAGCAACAGGGGTTTGGAAACAAGTAGCTCGCCAACCTGAACTGCCACGGGCGTGTCGAGTATCAGGTCGTAATAGGTTTGCAGCGGCGAATTGGCGCAGATCATGGCGGCCACAGCCGCCAGGATCAGAACAATACCACCGGATGATTCCAGTCTCAGAAAACGGGAAAGGACAGATTCCTGACTGTCTACCATCACTTCATTCACGTGATTACTCATAGTGCTCCCTGTAACAGAATATTCACCACTACCTTTTTACCCCTTTAATTCGGGTTCTCAGCCAATACCGGCTGATGTGTTGGATAAATCAATTGTTCCGTTTCAAAACCAAGCTCTTTGGCCCGCTGTACAAATGTCGACAGCAGCGCATCATCTACCTCTGGAGTCCGCGCCAGGAGCCATAAATAATTCCGGTTATACCCGGAAACAAACGCATATTGGTAGCCTTCGCGATCCAGTTCAAACACCACATAGGAACTATAGAACGGACCAAAAAAAGAGACCTTGAGGTGGGCCTCCTGGGCATCACCGGTGAAATAGGCCTTGCCCTCGGCAGACTTCCATTTACCTTCAGAAGCATCGTAACCGCGGTTGATCACCCTTATGCCGCCATCGTCCCTGAGACTGTATTCAGCCGTCACGTGGGACAGGCCCCGCTCGAAGGAATGGTCCAGACGGGCAATTTCATACCACTGTCCCAGGTAGGCTTGCCGGTCAAAATTGTCCACCGGCTGAACGCCATCGGGCATACCCAGGCAGCCGGTCAGAACCAGCGCCAGCATACAGACACCAAAGCATTTGGGGGAAAATTTCATCGGGTTACTTTAGCAAACTTGTAACGATTCTTGCCGGTTTCTCTGGCAGAAAGAATAGCGGTTAACAAGAAAGCTGATCAGGCAGTTTCTGGTTTAACAATGAACCTTGTGCTACACGGCTACTGATAGACCACATCCGAATACATGGGTGCCAGGCGCCCCAGTAATGCATTGCGTGCCGCGATGGGAATGTCTTCTTCCTGCATGGCATGAATCAGGTGCTGCACCAGGGCATCAAATTCCGCGCCACTGATATTGAAACCTTTATGGCTGTCGCGCATGGTGTCACCGGTATATTCGCAAGGGCCATCACTGACGACACACAATTTGTCGATCAATCCCTGGCGAAACAAACTGATATCCGTATCGCGAAAATGTCGGGCTATGGGTTCATCCCTGGCCATTTTCTGTAACAGGTTATCGACGATCGCTGTAACGCCGATATCGCCACCGAGCCTGTCATACAGCGCGGGCTGACTGGTTTGACTGGCGCAGCCTGCAAGGCTAATCGCCCAAACGAGAATCATGGCCTGGAGCATCTTCATAACGCGGCCTCAAAGGACAAGTACCAGCCTTTCTGGTTATCCAGACCCGCTATACTGCCGAGGTCCGCGTAGGCCAGCACAACGGAGAGATTCTTGTTGGCAAACCAGCCGATAAAGAAATCCTGCCAGTCGTCCTCTCCGGCAAAGTCCAGCTCATCAGGTTTTTCCCGGTAGTCCATCCCCAGCACCAGGTTGTCCGTCAGCAACAGTGCAACCGCCACCTCATTCATTAATTCATAGTCATTGTTATCCGCACTGCCAAAACCCAACAGTCCACCCTGGTTGGCCTTGGTCGCTCGCAGTGTGCCGTTGACTAGGACATTACGCCCAAGAAAGGCATCAAAAAACACCTTGCTGGCGGCGACGTAGTAATCGATACCGCTGTCATCCCTGGCTCCGACTGCTTCCGGCAGAAAGAAATCATCGACAGTTTTGTACTGCACCCCCACCGATATTTGAGGCATGCGGGTGTAAAGCAGCTCCCCAGCCACTTTGTATTTAACACCGTAAATATCCTGCTCAAGATAGCCGCCGATGGTATCCAGCTTCAGCCTCTGCCGGGCGTATGAGAGTTCAACACGGTTATCGTAAGAGACCGACGCACCGATCACTTTCAGGGTGTAATCATCCACAAACACACCCGTCGCTACCGCTGTGGCCGACCACTCATCACTGCTGCCGTAACCGTTAATGACCGCCCAGGGAACAACCCCGCCACCGGCACTGCCTTCAATACTGGTGGCGCCTCCGGTTGCCGTCACCCGGCTGCCGTCGGCCACGGCCCGCTCTGTGCTGCACAGCAGAACCAGTCCCAACAGCCAGATGACATTCACTTTATGCGATCGTTTCATGATTCCCTGCTTGTGGTTCCGACACCTGATTAAACTGGTTAAACCAGTGGGTGAATTCCATGGCTTCTACCGGCCGCGAGTACACGTAGCCCTGCACAATGTCGCAGCCCTGTGCTTTCAACAAGTCTACGGTCTCCTGCTCTTCCACACCTTCTGCGGTCACCGTAAAACCCAGGCTGTGGGTCAAAGCGATACTGGTTTTCACGATCATCGCATCGTGGTCGTTGGTGAGCATGTCCTTGACGAAACTACGGTCAATTTTCACTTCATTAACGGGTAACATTTTCAGGTAAGCCAGAGATGAGTGGCCGGTACCGAAATCGTCTATTGCAATAGAAATACCCAGATCACGAAAACGCTGCAGAACACCTACTGCCACCAGGGGATCTTTCATCACAGCGCCCTCGGTGACCTCTATCGCCAGATAACGGGCTGGCAGATTGCGCTCTTTCAACATGTAGCCAATGATTGCCGGCAGGCTTTCATTGGTCAGGTCATGGGCCGACAGGTTGACGGCCAGTTTGATTTCCATGCCCTGCTGCTGCCAAACCGCCAGCTGACTGATGGCCTCGGTTAACACCCACTGACTGATCAGGTCGATATTGCCGGTACTTTCAGCAAGCATGATGAATTCATCCGGTCTGATCTGCCCCATTTCCGGGTGCTCCCAGCGAATTAATGCTTCGGCACCGGAACAGAGGCCATTCTGGATATCCACCTTGGGCTGATACACCAGATAAAAATGCCCCTGCTCCACGCTGCGACGCAGTTCGCTGATAATGGACAGTTCCCGCTGATACTTCTCATCCTCACCAGAGCGGTAGGCCACAATGCGGGCATCCTCCTGACAGGCCTGCATCAGCGCAATTTCCACCCGACGCAACAGCGCGCCGACAGAGCCTCCGTGTTCCCCCAACGACAATGTGCCAGTGCGAATTTTGACAGAGATATCGGTGTTTCTGATGGTGTAAGGCGACTCCAGAATATCCAGCGCCTTATGCAGCTCTTCCTCGGCAATGCCCTCGTTATAAAGCAGCAAGAAGGCATCGCCATCCAGACGCGCCAGAAAGTCCGGGGCCGGGCTCAACTGTTCAAGACGCCTGGCAAAAAGCACCAGCAGGGAATCCGCATTGGCAAAACCAATGGTGTCATTGATGTGACGGAAATTTTTCAGGTCCATCAGCACCAGTGTGCCGGAAAGTTGCTTCCCCTCCGCGGCCAAATGGCGCTTCGCAGCAAAACGATTAAAGA